>JBJFEZ010000061.1:0-78194 GCA_051891195.1 Clostridia bacterium | reverse complement strand
AAAATAACCACATTTATTGTAACACAAATTTTGTATTTTGCATACTTATATTATATAAACATAAAAATTGCATTGCAATTATAACACAATAACAAGGTAGACTTACCTTGTGTACTAGAAAAATTCATATATAAAAGGAGGAAAATGTTATGCCAGAAGAATCTAGAAACTGTGGCTGTAACAATGATTGTTGCTGCAACAATGGATGCTTAGGTAATTTATTTGGAGGCTGCGGATGTGGTGATAGTTCTATTTTATTCTTTATAATAGTATTTTTATTACTATTTTGTAACTGCGGTTGTGGATGTAACAGATAAAAAATAATCAGAAAAAGGCAATTATGACAAATGTTGCCTTTTTTCTTTTTTGCCTTGACTCAAAAAAGCAACAATGATATACTAAATTTGTAGAAAATTATCACTTTTAGGAGGAAAAAATGTTAAGTAAAAGCATTTTTGATATACATATAAAAAAGATAATATGCATTTTAATAATAGCGCTAATATTATCTAACATAGCCGTTTTATTTACTACAAATAATGTACAAGCAGCTTATAGCTCTAAATTTGCAAATTATCCGGGATATGAGGAATTAATTAAAAAACTGCAAGAAGCTCATCCAAATTGGGAATTTGAAATATTAGAAACAGGGCTAGATTGGTCAGAAGTAATTATAGCAGAATCTACAGGACGTCACGGAATAAATGTAGTACCACAAAGTTGGTCAGATGGTTGGAAGTGCTCTTGCGGAAAAACGGTAGATGCAACTTGGGTTTGCGCATCTACTGCAGCAGTTGCATATTATATGGATCCAAGAAATTCATTAAACGAAGAATATGTATTTCAATTTGAACATTTAGCATATGATGAAAAAAACCAAACAAGAGAAGGAGTTGAAAAAATTCTTTCACCTTGTAATTATATGCAAGGGAAAATAACTTATTATGATACAGAAGGAAACCAAAAAACTTTAAATAAAACATATGTTGATGTTGTAATGGAAGCTGCTAAACAATATAATGTAAGTCCATACCACTTAGCTTCAAGAATAAGACAAGAACAAGGCGCTGGAAGTGCAGGATCTATGATTTCAGGAACTTGGACAGGCGAAAATGGAGCATATAAAGGATATTATAATTACTTTAATGTTTCTGCATTTGGAGCTACTGATTATGAAATTATAAAAAAGGGATTAACTTATGCAAAGAATAAAGGATGGACAGACCCAGAAAAAGCTATTAAGGGTGGAGCAGCTGTACTTGCTAGTGGATATATATCTTGCGGACAAGACACTTTATATCTTGAAAAATTTGATGTAATTGATGGTGGAGATGGATACTATGCATATCAATATATGACAAATGTATCTGCATCTAAAACAGAAGGATACACAATACGCGATACTTATAAAGAGATGGGACTATTAACTAGTGACTCAAAAATAAAATTTAAAATACCAGTATATAAAAATATGCCAGAACAAATATCTACACAACCAGGTTCTGAAAAACCAGTAACTCAAGATGTAGAAATAAATGCTACAGACGTAAGAGTAAGAGCAGGAAAAGGTACTAATTATTCTATAATTACTTATTTAAACAAAGGAGACAAAATTTTAAGAATTGAATTAGATAATAGTAAAGATGCTTCAGGAATATATTGGGATAAAGTAGTATTAAAAGATGGAACAAAAGGATATGTTTCTAGAGAATACTTAAAAGAAATTGACTTGCAAAGTAATTGTAACGAAAAATATGTAGTTTCTGCATATACTAATTTTAGAAATGGACCAGGAACTACCAAAACAACTATAGTAAAACTTCTTTCTCCAGGACAAATAGTAACTGTAGTTGAAAAAGATAAATACAAAAATATAAATGGAGAAGATTGGTATAGAGTAAAGTTATCTGATGGAACATATGGATATGTAGGTACAGGATATATTCAAAAATATGATGAAACACAAGTTGAATTAGTAAAAGTAGTTTGTACAGATGGTATAAACATTAGAAAAGAGCCAACTACATCTTCTTCAGTATTAAAAGCAGTGGCAGAAGGAACCATTTTAACAAGAACAGAAAAAAATGTACAAAGTACAGACACTAAATATACTTGGGATAAAGTAACAACTTCTGGCGGAATTGTAGGATATGTAGTAAGAGAAAATCCTGATACTAAAAAAGCTTGGATAGAGCCAGTAAACGATAATAACAATAATGAAGAAAAACCAGCAGAACCTAGTGATTCAATAGAAATTAAAGGAACAGGATTTAAAACAAGTGAAAATAACGTTGTTTGTGAACCTAATATTACAGTTGAAAAAATAAAAGCAGTATCAAAAGACATAGTAATAAAAAATGGAGATACTACAATAAAAGATACAGAAAATGTAGGAACAGGTTATACATTAACATTAAAAGACAAAACATATACTGTTGTAGTAATAGGAGATGTTAATGGAGATGGCAAGGTTGGATCAGCAGACTATGTAAGAATTAAAAATTATATGCTAAATAAAGTGAAATTAACAGATGCACAAAAAATAGCAGCTGATGCAAACAATGACAGCAAAGTTGGTTCAGCAGATTATGTAAGAATTAAAAACTTTATGCTAAATAAAGCAACTATTTCAATATAACAAAGGAGAAGTTAATATGAAAAATTTAAAAATTAAAATTATAGGAACTATATTAGCTGTTATAATAATATTAGCTAGTATACCATTAATTAGTCAAGCAGCAGGCTCTTTTACAGCCTCTATATCTAAAACAACTGTAACAGTTGGAGACACATTTACTGTAAAAGTATCAGCAAATACTGCAGCAGGTACTTATAGTGTTTCACCAAGTAATTCTAATGTTACTATTACAACTTCTGGTACTGGATTTTTAGACAATAGTTCAGAAACTTGGACTTTTAAAGCAAGCAAAGCTGGAACTGTTACAATAACAGCTAAAACTATAGATATGACTGACAATGACGATGATACTAAATCTGTTACAGGAAGTAAAACGTTTACTGTTACAGTAAAAGCAAAAGAAACAAATACATCAGGAGGAAGTTCATCAGGAAGTAATTCAGGAAGTAATTCTGGAGGCAGTTCAAACTCTGGCGGAAGCACAACAACTCCAACACCTAAATTTACAACTGTAAATGAAACTGTATATGCAGCATCAGATGTAAATGTAAGAAAAAGTTATTCAACATCTAGTTCAATAGTAGGCTCTTTAGAAAAAGGAGAAAGTGTTAAAAGAACAGGAATTGGAGACAATGGTTGGAGTAAGGTAACATACAATGGACAAACAGCATATGTGTATAGTGAATATTTAACAAAAACAAAACCAGTAGTTGAAAAACCAAAAGAAGAACCAGAAAACACAAATACAACATCAAATGAAATAAAAAATGAAACAAACCAAAAAAATGAAGTTAACAATACAGTTACAAACAATGTAGTTGAGAACAATACAGTTGATAATAATACAAACAATGAAGCTCTAAGATTATCAAAATTAGAAATTGCAGGAGTTAATTTTACAGATGGATTTAATCCAGAAACATATTCATATGAATTAAAACTAAACTTTTTTGTAAAAGAATTAAACCTTACAGCTGTAGCAAATAAAGAAGATGCAAAAATAGAAATTATAGGAAATGAAAACTTCAAAGAAGGAGAAAATAACATTACTATATTAGTTAAATCAGCAGATGAAAAAGAAACAGTTACTTATCAAATAAAAGTAGTAGTCCCTTCAGAAGTAGAAAACAATCCACAAAATAGTTTGCAATTCTATTTAATATGCGGAGGAATTATACTAGCAGCTATTGTAGCTATAATAGTAGTAATAGCAATATACAAAGGAAAAAACAAAGAAATTACAGATGAAAAAGAAGAAAAAGACTATTACAAACTAAAAATAGATGAACAATATAATGATGAAGAAAAGCCAAGAAGACCAAGAGGAAAACACTCTAACTAAAAATAACTTCATATGGAAAAGAGAGAAATCTCTTTTCCATAAAATATGCCACTATAGCTCAGTTGGTAGAGCAACGGATTCGTAACCCGTAGGTCAGCAGTTCGATTCTGCTTAGTGGCTCCAAATGAGCGTTGTTAAAACAACGCAGTGAATAGTGAATGGTGAAGAGTTAATAGTGAATAGTTTTAAAAAAGTGCAAGGAGCACATTTGTACTATTCACTATTAATTATGCATTCTTCACTATTCAACATTTTTTAGTTATAAATAATTTTAATATAAAAAAGTATTTTTATTCTTTAACAAATTAGAAACAAAAAAGTTACCATCTTTGGATTTTAGCTTTTCAAATTTTACAATTTACATAAAACATGGTATAATAATGTTAATTACTTTTTATTATACTCCTTTTGCACCTTATGGAAGTACAACTAAATTGTAAAATAATTGTTTTGGAGGTTTTAATTAAAGGTGTGCACATTGAAAAAAGAATAGGAGAGAAACAACATGAAAATGAGCGACATTATCATTCAAGAACTTAGCAAACAGGTTTCCCCGCTTATTGGTCATAATATTGGGTTAGATCATATCCATACTGATGAAGCTGGGTGGTATTCCTACATACCTGCAAAGAGTCTTCAGGCAAATCATCCTTTGGTTCTTAATCATTACCGTGGACCTCTGTTTATGGTAATTCCTTTTGAAGACTGGAAGGTTTTGGAGAAAGGAACTGTCTCTGTTCAGGAATATGTTGAAAGCTCTATATGGAGTTTTGGATATTACTGGGGTGGCGGTTCTATACTTACAGGCATTTACTGGCAACCGCTGGAAGAAAAAGAAGGAATTCACAATACTGAGAAAATAAGTCGCTATTTGAGTATTCTCAGTTGTCGTACAAACTACGTTTCTTCTGGGTATATGCCTACAGAAGAACAATGCAAATCTTGCAAAATTGAAAAATGTCCTTTTAGCAGGTTTGCACCTAAAGCTTATGGAGCCTCTTGGGAAAATGAGGTTAGAGAATTGGATGAACGAAAACTGTTCTTTAAAGCTGTTAAGAAACGCATTGAGAAACAGTTTGAAGGCTTAAAGGTGGAAGGATTTGGCATACGTGATGAATGTGCTATTTCGCTTTTCCCCTATGGAATCAAAGACACAGTTGGTGTAAATCTTAACAAAGAACTTCTTGTTGATATGCTGTACCATCCTGGCAAGCATAACATTGAAGAAATTGCAAACGGTTTGCCGGTGGAAATATGCATTCCTGGGTATTATAAAGGAAAAGAATATGTGAAGCCAAAATACGTTGCTGTTCCGGAAAATGCGGATATTCAATTCTGCTATGATCAATGGGCAAGAGAGTGGTTTGAAGAAGAAAAAACGGAAAACTGCGATTCTGTAAGAGAAGAAATGAACTTTTTTGAAAAAATTAAGAATTTTTTTAAAAACCTATTCTAAGCACATATAAGGGGAAGTTTTTTTACTTCCTCTTTTTTGTTATTTATTAAAGGTATACTGTAAAAGTTATTAGACCCTCAAAACACAAATTTCCGTAAAAGTATTGCTTTTTTTTAGAATTTATGCTATTATATAAAAGGTATTTAAATATATACCTTTTACTTAGTTTTAGGAGAAAAACTCCTACTAAAACTCAGTTTAAGGCAAATAAAAAAATAGGAGGTAAAAACAATGACAAAGGAAAGAAAACAAGAAATTATTGAAACTTATAAAAGAGATGAAAAAGACACTGGTTCACCAGAAGTTCAAATAGCTCTTTTAACAGAAAGAATCAATGAATTAACAGCTCACTTAAAAGTTCATATGAAAGACAATCATTCTAGAAGAGGACTTCTAAAAATGGTAGGAGCAAGAAGAAATTTACTTAACTACTTAGCTAAAAAAGATGTTCAAAGATATAGAGACATCGTTGAAAAATTAGGTTTAAGAAAATAATTTGCAATTTGGACGTTTCGCTTTCAAGGCCAAACGTCCAATTTTACGAATTTTAAATTTTTTAAATTTACATATTTTCAATAAAAAATGCAAAAAATATTAATGATATTAAAACAATAATTAAAATTAGAAAGTAGCTTGTATCATATGCTATTAAAAAATAGCACATAATAGAGGTTACGCTAGTTTTGATATTGTTTAAATATAAAAAATAAAAAAAGGAGAAAAATTATGTTTAAAATTTATGAAACAGAACTAGCAGGAAGAAAACTAACTATTGAAACAGGCAAAATAGCAGAACTTGCAAATGGAAACGTATTAGTACGTTATGGAGAAACTGTTGTTATGGTAAATGTTACAGCAGCAAAAGAACCAAAAGAAGGAGTAGACTTTTTCCCATTATCAGTAGACTATGAAGAAAAATTATATGCAGTAGGAAAAATACCAGGAAGCTTTACAAAAAGAGAAGGAAAACCAACAGATAAAGCTATTCTAACATCAAGAGCAATAGACAGACCTTTAAGACCATTATTTCCAAAGGACTTTAGAAATGACACTTGTGTAGTAGCAACTGTATTATCTGTAGAACCAGATAATAGCCCAGAAGTATGTGCTATGATTGGTGCATCTGCAGCACTTTCTATATCAGACATTCCATTTGGTGGACCTACAGCAGCCGTAGCAGTTGGATATGTTGATGACAAAATAATTATTAACCCAACACTAGAACAAAGAGAAAAAAGTAGATTAACATTAACAGTAGCAGGAACTTTAGATAAAATTACTATGATTGAAGCTGGTGCTGATGAAATACCAAATGATATAATGCTTGAAGCAATTAAACAAGCACATAATGAAATTAAAAAGCTTTGTAATTTTATTTCTGATATAAAAGCAGAAATTGGTAAACCTAAATTTGAATATAAATCATTTGGGGCAGACCCAGAAGTATATAATGAAATAGTAGCAAATTTTAAAGATAGAATGTATCAAGATGTACAAGCTATAGACAAAACAGTAAGAGATGCAAATATAGAAAAAATTACAGAGGATATTACAGCATATTTTGTAGAAAAATATGGAGAAGAAGCAGCCGAAGAAAAGAAAACAGACATTGCAGATAGCATTCACGACTTAGAAAAAGCTTGTGTTAGAGAAATGATTTTAGAAGAACATAAACGTCCAGATGGCAGAAAAATAGATGAAATAAGACCACTTTCTTGCGAAGTAGGAGTACTTCCAAGAGTACACGGAAGTGCAATATTTACAAGAGGACAAACTCAAGTTATGTCTGTAGTAACACTTGGTATGAAAAGCGAAGAACAAATGCTAGATGGATTAGATGAAGAAGAATCAAAAAGATATATGCATCAATATAACTTCCCATCATACAGTGTTGGAGAAGCAAGACCATCTAGAGGACCAGGAAGAAGAGAAGTAGGACACGGAGCATTAGCAGAAAAAGCATTAGTTCCAGTTATACCTTCTGAAGAAGAATTTCCTTATGCTATTCGTGTAGTATCTGAAGTATTATCTTCAAATGGATCTACATCACAAGCAAGCATTTGTGGTAGTACTCTTGCATTAATGGATGCAGGTGTACCAATAAAAAAACCAGTAGCAGGAATTTCTACAGGACTAGTTACAGACAAAAATGACCCAAGCAGATATATTATGCTTACAGATATTCAAGGAATTGAAGACTTTTTTGGAGATATGGACTTTAAAGTTGGTGGAACAAAAGATGGAATTACTGCTATACAAGTAGACATTAAAATTGATGGACTAACATATGATATAATTAAAGAAGCTTTTGAAAGAACAAAAATAGCAAGAGACTATATATTAGACAATATAATGTTACCAGTTATAAATAAACCAAGAGAAGAAATATCAAAATATGCACCAAAAATTATGACAGCTACAATTAGTACAGAAAAAATAAAAGATGTTATTGGACCTGGTGGAAAAATGATTAACAAAATTATTGACGAAACAGGTGTTAAAATTGACATTAATGATGATGGAAAAGTATGTGTATACTCTAATGATGCAGAAAGTGGTAAAAAAGCTATGGATATGATTTTAGATATAGCTAAAATTATTGAAGTTGGTGGAATTTATGACGGAAAAGTTACAAAAATTATGAACTTTGGAGCATTTGTAGATATTGGTGGTGGAAATGAAGGACTATTACACATTTCTAAAATATCAAGTAAAAGAGTTGAAAAAGTTGAAGACGTATTAAGCGTAGGAGACGAAGTAACAGTTAAAGTTTCTGAAATTGATAATCAAGGAAGAATTAACTTAAATATGAAAGACTTAGAAGCAAGCAACAACGAAGAGAATACAACAGAAGAAAAATAATTTTAAAATAAAAGTTGAATTATATTAGAAAAACATATATAATAAATGCAACTTAAAGCAAGAAAGGATTTAAAAAATGGAGTATTTATATATTCTGCAACAAGCATTAATATGGATAATAACAATATTTTGGTTATATCAATTTGCTATTAGTATTTGTTCACTAATAAAACTAAAAGATAAACCAATGTTGACTAAAAAAAATCATCGTTTTATGGCAATTATTCCAGCACATAATGAAGAAAAAGTAGTAACAGAGTTAATAGAAAGCTTAAAACAACAAAACTATCCAAAAGAATTACTTGACATATATGTAATAGCTGATAACTGTACAGACAATACAGCAAATGTAGCAAGAAAAGCTGGAGCAATAGTATATGAAAGATTTGATCCAAGCAAAAAAACAAAAGGATATGCACTAAATTGGTTCTTACAACAAAAAATTGAAGAAGATGCACCATATGATGCTTTCTGTGTGTTTGATGCAGACAATATTGCAGACAAAAACTTTATTAAAAATATGAATAAAAAACTTTGCCAAGGTGAAGACGTTGTTCAGGGTTATAGAGATATAAAAAATCCAACAGATAACTGGATAACAGCAGGATATGCAATATTTTATTGGACTATGAACCGCTTTTACCACTTAGCAAGATATAACATAGGACTATCACCATTACTAAATGGAACAGGTTTTATGGTTAAATTTGATGTGGTAAAACCAGAAGGATGGCAAACAAAAACTCTAACAGAAGATATAGAGTTTTCAATAAAAAGAATAATAAAAGGTAAAAGACTAGGTTGGGCAGTAGATGCAATAGTTTACGATGAACAACCACTAGGATTTAAACAAAGTTGGAAACAAAGAACAAGATGGACAGTAGGACATATACAATGTATTAAAGAATACACAAAACAATTAATTTTAGCAATAAAAGAACATAAAACAATAATGAACTTTGATGGTTTCTTATATATAATTGGAAGCATTCCTATGTTTGTACTTACTTTAGTATTATTGCTATTAAATGCTATTATATATGCAGGAAATGGAATGTCTGCTATGGACTTAGTTGATAATATGATAAGATATATAGTACCAACCTTCTTATTGCCAATAGCAACAGCAGTTTTAATTATGCTGTTAGATAAAAAACCAATAAAACCAATGCTTAAGGGGTTAGTATGCTATCCATTATTCTTAGGCTCTTGGCTATTAATAAACTTTAAGTGCTTATTTAAACGTGATACTACTTGGGAAAAAATTGACCACGTTAGAAAAATTGCTATTAGTGAAGTAACAAAAACAGAAACAGAGAATGTACAAAATTAAAAATAAGGCAAGAAGAGTAAAAAACTTTTCTTGCTTTTTTGTATAACAAAAAATAATTAAGGTAGACAATTAAAAATAACAATGATATAATTCAATAAATTTAAAGGAGAAAAAACAGTGAAAGATAATAAAATTAAATACTTACATATAGCAATAATTATACTTGGAATTATATTTATAAGTCTTCCAATATTTCATAATAACTTATGGTTTGACGAAAGTTATTCAGTAGGAATGGCAAATAAAAGCTTTATAGATATATGGCAAATAGGAAGCAATGATGTTCATCCAATAATATATTATTGGCTTCTACATATAATATATTTAATATTTGGTTCAAACATATATTTATATAGATTTGCTTCAATGATACCAATAGCAATATTAGGAATATTAGGATATACACATATTAGAAAAGATTTTGGCAAAAAAGTAGGAATGTTATTTTCATTCTTTACTTTCTTCTTGCCAATTAGCTGTGTATATTCAGGAGAAATAAGAATGTATACTTGGGCAATGCTATTTGTAACAATTATGGCAATATATGCATACCGTATATACAAAAATTCTACACCTAAAAATTGGATTATATTTGCAATATTTAGTTTAATATCAAGCTATACACATTATTATGCATTAGCAACGGCAGGAGTTATAAATGTAATATTATTTACATATTTAATATATAAATCGGTTAAACTACATAAACAAGACAAACAAAATAAACTTTATACAAAAGAACTAAAATGCTTTACAATATCAGCAGTAATACAAATATTGCTATACTTACCATGGCTATTTTGTTTAATAAAACAATTTACAGGAGTGTCTAAAGGTTTTTGGATACAAAAGCCATCCCTAAAAATATTGTTACAAATATTTTGCTTCCAATTTACAGGAGACTTAGATATAATGTTTGTACCACAATGGGTAGCAATTACGCTAGGAATTATACTAGTATCATACACTATTTATGCAATAGTAACTTCTAGAAAGAAAACAGAAAATTTACCAGGATATTTAGCTATAGGAATTTACTTTATTGTGTTTACTGCATTGCTTATTATATCTATAAAAACACCAATTTTATATGCAAGATATTTTTTAAACTTAACTGGATTATTTATGTTCTTTATGGCGTTTTTTATGGCAAAGGGTGGAAGAAAGACATTAACTATAATTGTTTGTGGTATTACTTTGTTAGTTGCAATTTTAATAAATATAAATGTTATAAAAATGAATTATGCTCAAAATAACAAAGAACCATTAGAATATGTACAACAAGACTTGCAAGAAGGAGATATAATACTTTTTGGAAATAGAGGAAGCGGATTTTCTATAAGTATGCAACTAGTAAATGTACCAAACTGCTTTTATGATTATGAAAACTGGAATGTAGAACCAGCATACAAAGCATTTGGTAAAAATATGCTTTATATAAACAACATAGAAAAATTAGCAGATTATAAAGGAAGAATTTGGATTATAGATTCAGACAATCATAGTATTTATGAAAAATTTAAAGAAATATATAAAGAAAAAATAGAATTAATAAAAAATAATATATTCTATACAGAATATCATAAATACAATTATTCAATAGATTTAATTGAAAAAATGTAAAGGAGAAAAAATGCAACTCTTTAATAATTTAAATGAAGAAATAAAAGTATATGCATTTGTAGGACCATCTGGGACAGGAAAAAGTTATCGTGCTCAAATGGTAGCAAAAGAAAATAACGTAAACTACATTATAGACGATGGACTTTTAGTAAGAGACAATAATGTAATAGCAGGAACATCAGCTAAAAAAGCACCTACAAAAGTAGAAACAGTAAGAAAAGCAGTATTTATAAACGAAAAAGATAAAACTGAAATGAAAAAAGCAATAAAAAAATATAAACCAGAATCTATTTTAATTTTGGGTACTTCAGATGGAATGATTGATAAAATTACAGACAACTTAGCACTTCCTAGAGCGCAAAAAAGAATATATATACAAGATGTTGCAACAGAAGCTGAAATGGAAGAAGCAAGAAGAATACGTACAACACAAGGAAAACACGTAATTCCAGTACCAACATTTGAAATAAAAAAAGATTTTTCGGGGTATATATTAGACCCATTACAAATATTTAAATCTAAAGGAAAAGGCAATGACCCATATATAGCAGAAAAATCTATAATTAGACCAACTTTCAGTTATTTAGGCAACTTTACTATTTCAGATACAGTATTTAGACAAATAGCAGAATACTTAGCAACACGTTCAGATGCAATACACAAAGTTATGAAAACAAGAGTAGAAAGCACCCCCGAAGGACCAAATATATATATGGAAGTATCTATAAACTTTGGATTTAACATATTAACTGCATTAAGAGAATTTAAAGAAAAAATAAAAAAAGAAATTGAAAAATTAACAACAATGAATGTTAAGGATGTTACAATAGTTGCAAAAGCTATTAATATGCCACAATCTGAAAAATAAATTAAAATTTAATAAATGGAGGGCTAAAAAATGTCATTTATAGTAGCAATAGATGGACCAGCAGGAACAGGAAAGGGAACAATAACCAAATTAATAGCAAAAGAGTTAGGGCTATTAAACATAGACACAGGAGCAATGTATAGATGTGTTGCATTACAAGCATTAAGAAAAAATATAACAACAATAGAAGAAAAAGAAAAAATTATAGACATTGCTAAAAATATTAATATAGAAATTAAGCACAAAGAAGAAGAGCAACAAATATATTTAAATGGAGAAGATGTAAGCAAAGAAATTAGAAGCAAAGAAGTATCAGGATTTGTATCACCAGTATCTTCTATACCAGAAGTAAGAGAAATTATGGTAGATTTGCAAAGAAAAATGAGTGAGAATTCAGATGTAATAATGGAAGGAAGAGATATTACAACAGTAGTATTTCCAAATGCAGATATTAAAATATATTTAGATGCAAATGTAGAAGAAAGAGCAAAAAGAAGATACATAGAAAATGAACAAAAAGGTATTCAAATGACATATGAAGAGGTCCTAGAATCAATAAAAGCAAGAGATTATAACGATATGAACAAAAAAGTAGGAGCATTAAAAATAGCAGAAGATGCTATTGTAATAGACACAACACATATGACTATTGATGAAGTTAAACAAAATGTAAAAGAAATTATTTTGAAAAAAAGATAGGAGACTATATTATGGCTATTTTATTACCAGGTGGAGCAGGATATATTGGCAGTCATACAGCAATAGAATTATTAGAAAAAGGAAAAGACATTATAATATTAGATAACTTTTCAAACAGCAAACCAGAAGTATTAGAAAAAATAAAGAAGATAACAGGAAAAGATTTTAAATTCTATGAAATAGACTATTTAAACAAACAAGAGCTAGAAAAAGTATTTCAAGAAAATGAAATTGAAGCAGTAATAAACTTTGCAGGCTTTAAGGCCGTAGGAGAATCTGTTAGCAAACCAATAGAATATTATATAAACAATGTATCCGGGGCATTAACACTTTTAGAAACAATGAAAAAATATAACTGTAAAAAATTTATATTTAGTTCATCAGCAACTGTATATGGAACCCCTGAAACAGTGCCAATAACAGAAGAAAGTAAAATAGGCGGAACTACAAATCCGTATGGAACTACCAAGTTGTTTATAGAACAAATTTTAGAAGATATATATAAATCAGATAACAGCTGGGATATATGTATATTAAGATATTTTAATCCTGTAGGTTCACACGAAAGTGGATTAATAGGAGAAGAACCAAATGGAATACCAAACAATTTAATGCCATACATTGTAAGAGTAGCAAATGGTCAATTAGAGCAATTATCTGTATTTGGTAATGACTATGATACACCAGACGGAACAGGAGTAAGAGATTATATACACGTAGTAGACTTAGCCAAAGGACACGTAAATGCTCTAGAAAAATTAGAAAAAGAACAAAAAGGAATATATATATACAATTTGGGAACAGGAACAGGATATAGCGTATTAGATGTTGTAAAAGCATTTGAAAAAGCAACAGGTAAACAGGTAAAATATAAAATTACACAAAGAAGACCAGGAGACATAGCAAAGTGCTATGCAGACCCAACAAAAGCTAAACAAGAATTAGGTTGGGAAGCACAAAAAAATATAGAAGATATGTGCAGAGATTCGTGGAATTATATTGAAAAAAGTAGTAAATAATATATAGAGACACATCGTTATAGAATGATGTGTTTTAAAATGTAAAAAAATAGCGAATATAGACACATATTATGAAAAAATACTTGCAATTAACTATTACTTTTTATATAATAACTACATATGAAAAAAAGGGTGATTACAGTGAAAAAAGTACTAAGAAATATATATTTAGTTGTAAAAAGAATTATTGATATTATATTTGCTAGTATATTACTAATCTTATTATTTATACCATTTTTAATAGTAGGACTAGCAATAAAAATAGAAGACAAAGGACCTGTATTTTATACTCAAGACAGAGTAGGGAAAAACCTAAAACTTTTTAAAATTTACAAATTTAGAAGTATGAAAACAAATAGAAAAGAATTAGATAGCAATATGAGCCATGAAGAAATGGTAACTAAAGTAGGAAAATTTATTAGAAAAACTAGCATAGATGAGCTACCACAACTTATAAACATATTAAAAGGAGAAATGAGCTTTATAGGGCCAAGACCTTGGATTCCAGAATATTATGAATTTTTTACAGAAGAACAAAAAAGAAGAAGTGATGTCTTACCAGGAATATCAGGGCTAGCTCAAGTAAAGGGAAGAAATAAAATAAACATATTCAAAAAAATAAATTATGATATTGAATATGTAGATAACATAAGCCCATTAATGGATATTAAAATAATATTATTAACAATATTAGAGGTGCTTAGAAAGACTGGTGCTGAAGCATCAGAACAAGATATAATGACTGAGATTAATGAATTAAGAACTAAAAAAACAAAAAGTCAATAAAAATAATTAAAAGAGGATTAATATGAGAATATGGCTAGTAAAAATAGGTGAACCATTACCTGTTGCGGAAAATAGTACAAGACTACTGAGAACAGGAATGATGGCGGAAAAATTAAATGAAAGAAAACATGAAATTGTTTGGATATCAAGTACATTTGACCATTTTATAAAAAAACAACTATATGATAAAGATACATATGTTAAAGTAAATGATAATTATACGTTGAATTTACTGCATGGAATAACATATAAAAAAAATATCTCTATAATGAGAATATTGAATCATAGAACAATCGCAAAAAAATTCAAGAAAAATAGTAAAAAAATGGCAAAACCAGATTTGATATATGTTTCCTTTCCGACTATTGAACTTGCATGGGAAGCTGTTAAGTATGGAAAGAAAAATAATGTTCCTGTTATTGTAGACATTAGAGATTTATGGCCGGATACATTTAAACATAATCTGCCTAAATTGGTAGGAATCTTTTCTGCACCTTATATAGCAATAATGAATTTTAAGACAAAAAAAATAATGAAAAATGCTTTTGCCATTAATGCCGTTTCTGAAGATGTATTAAATTGGGGATTAAATAAGGGAGATAGAGTTAGAAAAAAAACTGACAGATATTTTTATATAGGATATGACAAACAAAAAAATGAACAGCTTGAATTTAAAAGTGGTATTGTAAATTCTATAGATAAAAATAAATTTAATATTTCATTTTTTGCTACAATTAATAATCAATTTGATTATGATAAGATTATACAGTTAGCTCAAGAATTAGAAAAAAAAGATGAAGATATAATTATTAATATTTGTGGTGATGGTCCACAAATGGACAAGTTGAAGCGAAAATCGGAAGAACTAAAAAATATAAATTTATTAGGGTGGGTAGAAAAGAACAAGCTGCAATATATTTTGATGAACTCAAAGATAGGATTAGCGCCATATAAAAATACATTTGATTTTCAAATGGGTGTATCTAACAAATTTGCAGAATATATCTCATATGGACTACCAATTATGCTTACTTCAGAAGGATATATGAAAAAATTATTAGAAGAAAATAACTGTGGGTTATCAACACAAGATATGGGACAAATGGCGGATTTTATTGTTGAACTTAAAAACAATCCTGAAAAGTATGGTAAGATGTCTAGTAATGCAATGCATTTATATAAAGAAAGATTTGTGGCAGAAAAAATCTACCAGGAATTAGTGAATTATTTAGAAAAAATAAAGGAGGAAGTGTCATTATGAAATATGCATTAATTGGGTGTGGAAGAATTGCACCAAATCATTTAGAAGCCGCAGTAAATAACAAATTAGAAATTGTAGGAATTTGTGATATTGTACCAAAACATATGAATATTTTGTTAGAAAAAGTATGTATGCAAGATGCAAATTTAAAACAATACACAGATTATCATGAAATGTTAGAAAAAGAAAAACCAGAATTAGTAGCAATTGCAACAGAGAGTGGAGAACATGCAAAAATTGCGCTTGACTGTTTAGACGCTGGTTGCAACTTAATTATAGAAAAACCAATTGCCTTATCATTAGAAGATGCAGATAAAATTATTACAAAATCAAAAGAAAAAGGATTAGTTGTATGTGCTAACCACCAAAATAGATTCAATAAATCTATTCAAAGAATTAGAAAAGCAGTAGAAGATGGCGAATTTGGAAAAATGTTGTATGGAACTGCTCATATTAGATGGAATAGAGGTAAAGATTATTATACACAAGCTCCTTGGAGAGGAACGTGGGCACAAGATGGTGGAGCTTTAATGAATCAATGTATTCACAATATCGATTTATTAAGATGGATGATGGGAGATGAAGTGACTGAAGTTTGTGCTTATACAGACAATTTAAACCATGATTTTATTGAAGCAGAAGATTTAGGAATAGCTATTGTTAAATTTAAAAATGGTTCTTATGGAATTATAGAAGGAACAACAGATATATATCCTAAAAACTTAGAAGAAACACTTTATCTTTTTGGACAAAAGGGTACTGTAAAAGCTGGAGGAAAATCAGTTAATATTATTGAAGAATGGATTTTTGAAAATCAAGAAGAAAATGCAGAAGAAGTAAAGGAGAAAAATAGTGAAATGCCTAAAAACGTTTATGGATTTGGACATACTCCACTTTACGCTAATGTAATAGAAGCAATTGAAAATCACACAGAACCATTAGTGGATGCTGAAGCAGGAAAAAGAGCATTAGAAATGGTACTTGCTATTTATAAATCAGCAGCAGAAGGAAGAGCGGTAAGATTACCATTAGATAAATGTTCTACAATGGATTTTGTGGGAAGGTTTGATAAATAGGAAGGGGATAGAAAATGGAGTTTATTGACTTAAAAGCACAATATAAACATTTAAAAGATAAAATTGATGAAAATATTCAAAAGGTGCTATATGATTCTCATTATATTATGGGAGAAGAAGTAAAAATCCTAGAAGAAAAATTGGCAAAATATGTAGGAAGAAAATACTGTGCAACATGTGCTAATGGAACAGATGCTTTAACAATTGCAATGAAAGTATTAAATGTAAGGCCAGGAGATGCTGTTTTTGTACCAACATTTACATTCTATGCGACTGCAGAAGTTGTGTCTCTAGAAGGAGCTACGCCGATATTCATAGATGTAGATGCAAGGACATTTAATATGGATGCTACTAAGCTAGAAAAGGCAATTAAGCAAGTTATTGAAGAAGGAAAGCTAACTCCAAAAGCTGTTATTCCAGTAGATTTATTTGGACAAGTAGCTAACTTTCCTGACATTGTAAAAATTGCTAAAAAATATAATTTAAAAGTGGTAGAAGATGCAGCCCAAGGATTTGGAGGAGAAATTAATGGCAGAAAAGCATGCTCTTTTGGGGATATTTCAACTACATCTTTCTTTCCAGCAAAGCCACTAGGATGTTATGGTGATGGAGGAGCAATCTTCACTGATGATGAAGAAATGTATCAAAAAATATTATCTATTAGAGTACATGGGAAAGGTTCTTTTAAATATGAAAATGTAAGAATAGGCTTAAATTCAAGATTAGATACAATTCAAGCAGCTATTTTATTACCAAAATTAGAAGCATTTGAAGAATATGAACTTGAAGAAAGAAATAAATTTGCTAAAATGTATGCTGAAAAATTAAAAGGTATTGTAAAAACACCAGTAGTTCCAGATGGATATGTAAGTAGTTGGGCACAATATACTTTAATATTAGAAAATGAAGAGGAAAGAAATGCTGTTCAAGCAAAACTTAAAGAAAAGGGAATTCCTACTATGATATATTATCCAATTCCTTTACATAAGCAAATTGTATACCAAGATTATTCTTTTAATTTAGAGGATTTAAAGGTATCAGAAAACTTAAGTAGTTGTGTACTAAGTATACCAATGCATCCATATCTAAACGAAGAAACTGTAAACAAAGTGACAAATGCTATTACGGAAATACTAAGATAGAGAGGAAAGCCAATGAAATTATCAGAATGCTTTAAAATTGAAGGTAAAAAATTAATTAATGAGCAAGAATTTGATACACTAGGAATTTTAGCATCAAAGACAGAGAAGAATATATGTACATTTATTGATGATGATAAATATATATCAGATATAAAAGATAACTTTACTATGCTCATAACAACTCAAGAATTATATGAAAAATTAAAAGATAGGAAATGTGGATTTTATATAACTGAATTTCCAAGAATAGAATTCTTCAATATACATAATAAATTATGTAGCAACTCAAACTATGTAAGGAAGTCTTTTGAGACTAAAGTGGGAAAAAGCTGTAATATTAGCAAATTGGCATGTATTGCAGAAAAGAATGTGATAATAGGAAATAATGTTATTATTGAGGAATTTGTTTCTATTAAAGAAAATGTAGTAATAGGAGACAATACTATTATAAGAGCTGGTTCTATTATAGGAGGATGTGGCTTTGAATTTAAAAGAAACAAAGATAAGATTATGCCAGTAAACCATGTCGGAGGAGTAAAAATTGAAAACAATGTTGAAATTCAATATAACACTACAATAGATAAAGCAATATATCCTTGGGACGATACTATAATTGGAGAATATACTAAAATTGATAATTTAAATCATATTGGACATGCTTGTAAAATAGGAAGATGTGTAATGTTACCAGCTGCTAGTATTATTGGTGGAAGAACTGTAATTGAAGATAATGTTTGGATAGGCATTGGATGTACTGTTCGTAATGGAATTACCATTGGAAAAAATGCTAGATGCAATATGGGAGCAGTTGTTACAAGGAATGTTGAAGAAAATACAAGCGTAACAGGAAATTTCGCTATAGACCATGAGACTTTTATCAACAATGTGAAAAAATGGAGTATGGGAGTATAAATATGAAAATAGAGAATGTTGCAATCTTCGGAGGAAATGGAACTGTAGGTTCTTTAATGGGCGGATTGATAGCGGGCTTAGGAAATGCAAATGTTTATTTGATTAGTAGAGACAAGAGAAAACTAGACGAAAAATTATTAGAAAGAATATATAAATCAATTAAAACAGATATTATTTCTAATAAAATTATATTATGTGATTATAATGATGCAAAGGATAACTTAAATAAATGTGATTGGATTTTTGAGAGTGTTTCTGAAGATTATAAAATAAAAAAATCAGTTTATGAATTAATAAATGAGTATTCTAGAAAAGACGCAATTATTACAACTGGTACATCGGGATTGTCTGTAGCTAAATTATCAGAAGCATTTTCAGAAGATAGAAAATATAATTTTTTCGGGACACATTTCTTTAATCCACCATATCATATGACATTATGTGAATTAATCAAAACGAAGTATACAAACGTACAATTAATAAAAGAATTTAAAGAATATTTAGAAAAAATATTATTAAGAACTACTGTGATTTCAGAAGATAATCCAGCTTTTATAGCAAATCGTATAGGATTTAGATTAATGAATCAGGTACTTTTACTAGCAGACAAATATAAACACAAAGGTGGAATTTCATATATTGATTCTTTGTTTACTGGGTATACAGGAAGAAATATGACTCCTCTTTCAACTATTGATTTTGTAGGAATAGATATTCATAAAGCAATTGTTGATAATATTTATCAACATACAGAAGATGAATTTAGTCAAGACTTTCAATTACCAAAATGGGTTGATTTAATGGTAGAACAAGGTAGATTAGGTAATAAATCAGGATGTGGCTTGTATAAAAAAAGTGAAACAATATTGGAAATAGATATAGAAAGCAATAATTACGTTCCTAAAAAAGAATATGATTGGAAAGAAATACAGGATATGGAGAATTGCATAAAAAATGGAGAGTATATAAAAGCATATAAAGAATTATTAAACTGCTCAACAGCAGAGAAAGAGATTGTAGTAAAGATATTAATTGAATATATCATATATTCTTTATATATTAGTAAATGTACCGCCGAAAAAATAGAAGACTGTGATGACGCTATGGCAACCGGCTTCGGATGGTGCCCACCAATTGCAATGAAAGAACTAATAGAACAAGCAGGCAATTTTAGAGAATTAAGTACTAGATTTATTGGAGAGAATATTATGAAAAAATATGATTTATATTCATTAATTGAAAATTTGCCTAAATCTAAATACGATTATAGGAAGTATATAAAAGCAGTGTAGGAGAAAGTATGGAAAAAGTATATATATTAGGGCGGAAGCCAGACAGACTTTGAAAGAAACTGGAAAAAAGAAGGAAAAAACTATATTGCATTATTAAAAGAGTGTTTTGAAGATGCTATTTTAGAATGTGATGTTACAAAAGCTGAAATTGAAAAACTAAATATGAACAATAAAGTCCAATGCTTTGTTGGAAACTTTATATCAGAGTATTATATAAATCAAGGACATATAGGAGCATTACTAACTAATGTAGATAAAGTTTTTTATGGTATGCCATCAGCAAGGTATGAAGCAGCGTGTGCGTCGGGTTCTGTTGCATTAGATGCGGCTATTACTAAAATAAAAGCACAAGAAATAGATATGGCTATTGTAGTAGGATTTGAAATGATGAAGACTGTAGACAGTAAGCTATGTGGTGATTACTTAGGAAGAGCAGCAATTTACGAAAAAGAAGCAAAAGGAATTGATTTTCCATTTCCTAAGTTATTTGGAAAATTAGCAGATGAAATCTTAGAAAAATATAATTTAGATGAACAAAGATTTATGAAAGATTTAGCTATGATATCTACAATTAATTATGAAAATGCAAAAAGAAATCCAAATGCGCAAACAAGGAAATGGTTTATGAATCTAGAACATGCTAATAGAAGAAATACAACATACAATTCATTGGTTGGTGGAAAACTAGCTGTTACAGATTGTTCACAAGTCACAGATGGTGCTTGCATACTAATATTAGTATCTGAGAAATATCTTAAAGATAATAAAGAAAAAACGAATAACTATCCAATTATTAAGGCTACTGGACATAGAGTAGCTCCAATGGAATTTAAAGCTAAAATGGAGGATAATAGAAAGTCTGAATATGTTCTTCCTTGGACTAGAAAAGCTGTAGAGGAAGCTTATCTAAAAGCCAATATGAATGTAAAAGATATTGATTTTTTTGAAACACATGATTGCTTTACATCTAGTGAATATGCTGCTATTTCTTGTTTTGGACTTACAAAACCAGGAGAAGAATATAAAGTGATAGAGGATGGTACTATTTCCTTTTATGGAGAAAAACCAATTAATCCTAGTGGTGGTTTAATTGGTGTAGGACATCCTGTTCGGAGCAACAGGTGTAAGAATGATGTTAGATTTGTATAAACAAATTACCAATAAAGCCGGGAAATATCAATTAAGAAAAGCTAACAATGGAATGATGCTAAACATTGGTGGCTCTGGCACAACAAATTATATTTTTATAGTAGGAAAGGAAGTATAAAAAATGGGAATGAAAGAAAACTTAACTAAAAAAATTGAAAACAAAGAAATTATTGTAGGAGTAGTAGGTTTAGGATATGTAGGATTACCTCTTGCTGTTGAAAAAGCAAAAGCAGGATTTAAGACAATAGGATTTGATGTACAGGATGCAAAAGTCAAAATGGTAAATGAAGGACATAATTATATTGGGGATGTTGTAGATAGTGATTTAAAAGAATTAGTAGAAAATGGAATGCTAAAAGCAACGACGGATTTTTCATTTATTAAAGATGTAGACTTTATTGCTATTTGTGTACCAACACCATTAGATGAGCATCAACAACCAGATATTAGTTATGTTGAAAATAGTGCTAAAGCAATATCAAAACATTTAAGTAAAGAAACTATGGTAGTTTTAGAATCTACAACTTATCCAGGAACAACAGAAGAATTAATTAAACCAATTTTAGAAGAAGGCTCTGGATTAAAATGTGGAGAAGATTTTTATTTGGGATTTTCACCAGAAAGGGTTGACCCAGGCAATGTATATTATAAAACTAAAAACACTCCAAAAGTGGTAGGAGCGATTGGAAAAGAAGCAACAGAAGTAATTTCAAAAATGTATAGAGCAGTACTTGGTGCTGATGTATATGAAGTCTCATCACCAGCAGTAGCAGAAATGGAAAAAATATTAGAAAATACTTATAGAAATATTAATATTGGATTAGTAAATGAACTTGCTATGTTATGTGAAAAGATGAAAATTAGTTTATGGGAAGTAGTAGATGCAGCTAAAACAAAACCTTACGGTTTTCAAGCATTTTATCCAGGACCAGGACTAGGAGGACACTGTATTCCACTAGATCCATATTATTTAGATTGGAAAGCTAGAGAATATGGTTTTCATACATCATTAATACAAGCATCTGGAATTATCAATGACAGAATGCCTGAGTATTGTGTAGAAAGAGCAAGTAGAATGTTAAGTCTAAGATTCCAAAAAGCATTAAATGGATCAAAAGTTTTAGTACTTGGTGTTGCTTATAAAAATGATATTGATGATTATAGAGAAAGTCCAGCTTTAAGAGTAATTGAAATATTGCAAAGAGAAGGTGCAAACGTAGATTTTTATGACCCATGGATTCCTGAATATAAATATAAAGGACAAGTACACAAAGGACTAGAAAAAATAGACAAGAACAAAGTAATGGAAGCTGATTTAGTTATATTTACAGCTGCCCATAGTAATTTTGACTATGAAATGATACAAAAAAATGCAAAAGCAATTTTTGATACAAGAAATGCTATGAAAAATATAAAAAATAGAGATAATATCGAATTATTATAATGACTACTATTAGTAACAAAGGTAAAAAATATAGGAGAAAAATCAAAAAATGAATTATATTATATCAACTATTGTAATTATTTTAAGTGCACTGTTGTTTAAAAAGGCATCTGGAAATTTAAAAATTAATTTAATAAATATTTCTAGCTTTGCCTTTTATAGCTTAATGATATTTGAATTTATAGGGATAACATTAGTATATTTAGGATTTAGAGATCACTATTTGATTCAAAAAATAAGTAATAATAGTGTTATAAATATTACGTATTGGGCTATGGCATATACTATGATAGTTTTACCTTGTATAATAATTATTGCGAATAAATTTATTTTTAAAATAACTAACATAAATGAACTATACACAAGAAATATTAATTCTAAAGTTGACATTGAAGAAGAGAATACTAGAAAAAAAATATATATATTAGTGCTTGTAGGATTAATAATATGTTTAATAGCAACAATATATGTATTTATATGTATTGGATATATTCCTTTTTTAAAATATTTTGATCCTAATTTTGATTTTGCAACAGAAAGAATTAATATAGGAAGAAATTTTAATGGAAATCAATACATAAAAAATATAATAATGTTAACAATAACACCAATTTTATCTTATATTGCATATATATATATGAGAACGACCAAAGAAAAAAAATGGAAGTTATTATTTATTATTTCATTTATTTTAAATATATTTATAAAAACTTATGATTTCTCAAAGGCACCAATAATATATTATATATGTTACTTTTTTATCATAGAAATAATGTTGGGAAATACGGCGAAATTTAGAAAAATAATACCATATATAATGGTAACTATAATTTTAATAGTAATATTATATTGTATAATATATAACTATAATGGAGACTTAATATCACTTTCTAATGGACCTTTATCAAGAATATTAATTACACAAGCGGGGACAATGTTCTTACATTTTAATACATTTCCGTCAGAGGTTAATTATCTATATGGACATAGTTTTCCACCATTTACATCAGTATTATTTGGAAGTGGCGAATATGATATAAGATCTGGAAGAGTATTAATGGAGACATATAATAAAGAAGCAATAAAAAATGGAACAGCAGGAGTTATGAGCACAGCTTTTATAGGAGAAGCATATGCGAATTTTGGATTCTTTGGAGTAGTGATATCACCAATATTAGTAGGAGTATTATTTTCAGCAATATTATGCATATATTTAAAATCCAAAAAAACTCCATTAAATATAATTTTATATGTAGAATCTTTTATAATTTTTACAACTGTATTACAAGGAGGAATTGTCGAATTTTTATATAATATTCAATTTTTAATTATGATAATAGTTATATATGGAATAAAGATATTATCAAGTGAAAAATTAGTAAATAAACTAGAAAATATATGGAGAAAACGAGATGAAGTTTAAAAAAAATATAATTAGTAATTTGGCTTTACAAATAACTACAATTATAATGGGATTTTTTACTAGTATTTTACTAGCAAGAGGGCTTGGAACAGAAAATCAAGGACAATTTTCATATTATACTTTGATTTTTGGAATAATTGCTGGTTATGGAGGAATAGCAATAACTAGCTCTATGAGTTATTTTATAAAAAAGACAGATTTTGATAAGCAGGACATTATAAATACTAATATTAGTGCTTTATTGATATTAAGTACGATATATGTGATTGCAATTATATTATTTAAACATATAATATTTTCAAATAATATATATATATTAATGATTATTTGGCTTATTTATGCAATATCACTATTGTTTAGTAATTTTTTTGTAACAATATATGTGGCAGAAGAAAATATATATGTATATAATAAATATTTCATTCTGATATACATATTAAAAAGTCTTTTAATCATTGGACTATATTATATAAATATGTTAAACATATTTAATTTGTCAATATTATATGCGATATTAGAAGTTGTAAGGTTAGTAATATTACTAAAAATATTAAAAATTAAATATAAATTTAGTATTAATAAAAAAATAATAATAGAAGAACTAAAATATGGGATGCCATTATATTTAGCTGGATTATTTATATATCTAAACTATAGAGTTGATCAAATATATGTAAGACAGACTTTAGGAAATTCACAACTTGGAATCTATTCAATTGCTGTTCATTTGGCAGACTTAGCTTTTATTTTTCCCGATTCAATTAAATCAGCATTTGAAGGAAAACTATATAGCTGTAGAAAGGAAGAAAGAAAGCATATATCTGCTCAAATAATAAAATTTGCTTTTTATATAACTTTAATTATATGCATAATAGGTATATTATGCAAACCACTTGTTACAATATTGTATGGAAGTGAATATGAACAATCCGGTGGGTTAATGGTTATATTATTGCTTGGAATTTCATTTGTAGCAATTGGAAAAGTAGCGCCAGCATATTTTTGTACTGATGGAAGAACTAAGATACATTTAAAAGTTTCAGGAATGGTACTAATAATTAATATAATTTTAAATTCAATATTTGTTCCAAGAATAGGGGTTAATGGAGCTGCTATAGCATCAACAATAGCTTATATAGTTTATGGAGTAACTTATATAATATTATTAAAAAAAGACGGAATTACTATAAAAGAGCTATTGATCCCTAAAAAAGAAGATTTTTACATTATTAAAGACATAATATTGAAAAAAATAAAAAGCTAGTAAAAGCA
Source organism: Clostridia bacterium (assembly GCA_051891195.1). Taxonomy (GTDB): domain Bacteria; phylum Bacillota; class Clostridia; order TANB77; family CAG-508; genus CAG-273. Next base: position 52,597 of record JBJFEZ010000061.1, on the reverse strand, counting down.
AAATATAAAAATTGGAGGATAATTAGGTGATCAATCAAAAAAGATGTATTTTTCATATTCCTAATCATATAGACATTAATAAAAAATCAGGTTCAAATATAAGGCCATTAAAAATGATAGAAGGATTTAAAGAAAATGGATATATAGTAGACATAGTTATGGGATATGCGAAAGATAGGAAAAAGCAAATTAAACAGATTAAGCAAAATATAAAAAATGGGGTTAACTATGATTTTCTATACTCGGAAAGTAGTACTATGCCTACCTTATTGACAGAAAGACATCATTTACCATTACATCCGATGTTAGACTTTTCTTTTATAAAATATTGCCAAAAAAGAGGAATAAAGATAGGACTATTTTATAGAGATATGCATTGGATGTTTAAACCATACAAAAAGAATGTAGTATTTTGGAAGAGGATTCCTTCAGTACTTTTCTATAAATATGATTTATATCAATATAGAAAACTATTAGACTACTTATATTTAGCTTCAGATCAAGTACTTCAATATTTACCTTATAAAAATGTAAACAATGTAAGATACATTATTGATGAACTTCCGCCTGGATGCGATATTATACCAATAAAAGAAATAAAGAAAGATAATGAAATGTTAAATATTTTTTATGTTGGAGGAATATCTGAGGATGTATACAATTTTGAAAAAATGTTTAAAATGATAAAAAAAGAGAAAGATATAAATTTTACTGTCTGTTGTAGAGAGCCAGAATGGGAAAAAATGAAATACAAGCTTAGTAAATATATAGATGATAATATAAAAATTGTTCATGCAGGAAATGAAGAACTAAAAAAATATTATGAAGAGGCAGATGTATGTAGTTTGGTATTTGAAAAAAATGAATATATGAGAATTGCAATGCCAATAAAATTATTTGAATACTTAGCTTATAATAAACCTATAATAGCCACTAAAGGAAGTGTTGGAGGAAAGTTTGTAGAAAATAATAATATAGGTTGGACAATAGAATGCAAAGAAGAAGAAATTAAAAAAATATTAGATTATTTAAAAAACAATAAAGAAGAAATAGAAAATATAAAAAACAATCAAAAAATAGTTGTGAAAAATAATACTTGGAGTGCAAGGGCTAATAAAGTTATAAATGACTTAAAATGATAAAACCATTCATTGGTATTAAAATTATATATATAAAAATAAATAAAGAAAGAAAGAAAGGGGAGTATAATATACTTAAGTTATTATACGACAAGAAACGAATGGAAAAAATTAAAGTAATGTTTATATCAGCAGCAAATAGTATTCATACTGTTAAATGGGTGAATTCATTATCAGATGAATTTGAAGTACACCTTGTTTATTGTAGAAATCATAAGCCTAATATTGATAATATTAAGCAGGAAGTAATATTACATGAATTAAAATATAAAGCTCCAGTGGGATATTATTTAAATATGGTTCAATTAAAAAAAATATATAAAAATATAAATCCAAACATAGTAAATGTACATTATGCAAGTGGCTATGGTACTTTAGCTAGAATTTCAAATACAAAACCTATATTGCTATCTATATGGGGGAGTGATGTTTATGATTTTCCTAATGAATCTAAAATAAAAAGGAGAATTTTAGAAAAAAATGTGATGAAAGCAGACCTTATAGCTTCTACTAGTAATGTAATGGCTAACGAATTAAAAAGGCAATTTCCAAACTTAAAAAAAGAAATTTTTATTACACCATTCGGTGTTGACATAGAAAAATTTAAAAAGCGTGAATGTAAAAGAGAGGATAATGATTTTAATATCGGAAATATAAAAAAATTAGAAAAAAAATATGGAATAGAATATTTAATACTAGGAGTAAAAAAGTTAATAGATAAGCTAAACACAAATGGAGAAAAATCATTGGCTGATTCTATAAAGTTATATATATATGGAAAAGGAAACCAGAGAGAAGAGCTCGAAAATTTAGTTAAGCGAAACAATTTAAGCAAACAAGTTTTTTTTATGGGAGCAATACCAAATGATATAGTACCTGAAAAACTAAGTGAACTTGATGTGTTTTGTGCTACAAGTATTCTAAATAGTGAAAGTTTTGGAGTTGCTGTAGTAGAAGCAATGGCCTGTGAACTTCCAATAATCGCAACAGATGTTGACGGATTTTCAGAAGTAATGGTAAACAATGAAACTGGATATATTATAGAAAGAAAAAATATTGATCAAATAGCAACTAATATAGAAAAGCTCTTAAGAGATAAAGAATTAAGAATAAGATTTGGAAAAAATGCTAGAAAAAGAGTTGTTGAAAATTATAATTGGTTAGACAATGTAGAATATATGAAAGAAATATATATGAAGTTAATAGAGAAATAACTAATAAAAAGGAGGAAAAATGAGCGAAGGTAAAAGAATGAAAACTCAAGAAGGTAACACTTCAAGAAGGAGAAAAAAAAGAAATAAAACTTTAGATGCTTTTTTAAAAGTAATTGCATTTGCATTTTTTGTAATTACAATAATTTTTTATATTTCAATATTAAAATTAAATTTGCTACCAGGTTGGGTAATTGCTATATTTACAATAGCAGAAATAATATTTACTTTAGCTATGATAATAGGACTGTTAAAAAGGCATAGAACATATAAACTAACTATATTTTGCTTTATAATTATATTATTTGTTTCAGGAATATATGCATATGCAACTAACTACGCATTAGCAACTATAGGCTTTTTGGGTAATATATTACAAGAAGTAAAAGAAACAGATGAATATTATGTAGTTGTAAGAAAAGATAGTAGTTATGAAAAAATAGAAGACATTAAGAACGAAGAAGTATATATGTTCCAAGTAGAAGAAGATGTAAAAACAAAAATAGAACAAAAAGTAAGTGTAACATTTAATACAGTGGACAATCTAACAAACTTAGGAAATGAATTACTAGAAAATAAAATTGATGTTATATTGGTAAGTGCAACACAATACAGTATGCTTAGTGATGAAATTAAAGAATTTAAGGGAAAAACTAAAATTCTATATACAGAAAAACACGAATTACAAGTTTCTTCAAAAGTAGAAAACACTAATTCAAAGTATAGTGTTGAAAGTGGAATATTTAACGTATATATAAGCGGAATAGATACAACAGGAAACATTAGTAATGTATCAAGAAGTGATGCAAATATTTTAGCAACTATAAATACTAAAACACATACAGTTTTACTAACATCAATTCCTAGAGATTATTATGTTACATTACACAGTAAACAAGCTAAAGACAAATTAACACACTCTGGAATTTATGGAATAAACGAAACTGTTTCAACAGTAGAAGATTTACTAGATACTGAAATAAACTATTATGTAAGGGTTAATTTTACAACTGTTATTAAATTAGTAGATACTTTAGGTGGTATAGATGTTTACTCAGACTATAATTTTACTGCACAAAGACATCATTTTGAAAAAGGATATAATCATTTAAATGGAGAAGAAGCGTTAGCTTTTAGTAGAGAAAGATATTCTTTTGCAGATGGAGACAATCAAAGAATAAAAAATCAACAAGCTGTAATTGAAGCTATAATGAAAAAAGTATTAAATAGTACTACAATACTAACAAAATATACAAGTATTTTAGACTCTTTAAAAGGTAGTTTTCAAACAAATATTGACCAAGATGATATAAGCAAATTAGTAAAAGACCAAATAAACAGTATGTCTTCGTGGACAATTAAAACAAATAGCTTAACAGGAACAGGAGCAAGTAATCCTACTTATTCTATGGGTAGTCAACTACTATATACAATGATTCCTAGTTCTACATCTGTAAATGCAGCTAAAGAAAAAATTAATGAAATATTAGGAGAATAACATTGGAATAAAGCAAAAAAAGAATGCTAAATAACAGCATTCTTTTTTAGTTGTAAAATTTTGTAGAAATTTGTCTAACGATTTTTATTGACTAATAATATAAAAGCTATTAAAATAATAATTATTATTTTATTCTATTCATTTTATTTTTTTTCAAATATTCTGTAAAAAATCCCAAAAAGATATGAATTGAAAATAAAAACATTGACAATACGATAACTAATATGTTATCATAAATATAATATAAGAGGAGATACTATATGTACGATATATGATATTTGAAGATTATAGAAGAAGGAGTGAATGAAATGAGTGAAAAGTTTACCAAATGGAATGAATTTGAGCAGGAATTAAATATTACACCAGAAGAAGAAGAAATTAAACTTGAAATGGACATAATACGAGCAACTATTGAAGCTAGAAAGAAAAATAAACTTACTCAAAGAGAGTTAAGTAAGAAAAGTGGAATTAAGCAACCTGTTATTGCTAGAATTGAAAGATGTGTTAATTCTCCACAGACTAGTACTCTTATAAAGTTATTATATCCTATGGGATATACAATAAGAGTAGTTCCTCTTGAAGAAATAAAACAAATATAAAAATCAAATACTGTAACTATATTTAAACCAAAAATAATAGACAAAATTTGATAACTGTTATATAATATCATATGTTAGTAGCAGATATCAAAAAACAAGAATAAACGCTACAAAAGCGTTTTTTTGCTTAAAATAGAAAGGATATAAATCAATGGTTAGAAAAATAGTTGTTGCATTATTAAGAATATTTAATTTAATTGTTTTTAGAGTAAAAAAAGTAGGAGAAGAAAACATAGCAAAAGAAGGAGCATATATTATGTGTGCAAACCATAGGTCAAATTGGGATCCTCCCATTTTAGTTGCTTCCACTAAAAGGTTAAATTACATTATGGCAAAGGAAGAATTATTTAAAAATAATTTTATTAAATGGTTTGCAAAACAATGCTGTGTGTTTCCAGTAAAAAGAGGAAAAAAAGACTTAGAGTCTATAAAATTTTCTTTAAAAGTATTAAAAGAAGGACAAATATTAACTCTTTTCCCAGAAGGAACAAGAAATGGAATGGAGAAGAATGGAAAAGCACAAAATGGAGCTGCATTTTTAGCTTTAAAGACAGGAGTACCAGTAATACCTGTTGGAATTCAAGGAACAATGAAGCCATTTCATAAAGTAACTTTAAACTATGGAAAGCCATTAGACTATAGTGAATTTAAAACTGCAAAACCAGAAAAAGAAGTTTTAGATAAAGTTAGCAAAGACATAATGGATAACATTATTATGTTGACAAAAGAAAAAATATAGAGTATAATAGGAACGTTATTTTTAAATTAAGAGGTAATAAAAAATGAACAATCAAAATATTAGAAATATAGCAATAATTGCACACGTAGACCACGGAAAAACAACCTTAGTTGATGCTCTTTTAAGACAAAGCCATGTATTTAGAGAAAATGAACAAGTATCAGAAAGAGTAATGGATTCAGGAGATATTGAAAAAGAAAGAGGTATTACTATTCTTTCTAAAAACACATCAGTTATGTATAATGGAACAAAAATAAATATTGTAGATACACCAGGACACGCAGATTTTGGTGGAGAAGTAGAACGTGTATTAAAAATGGTAGATGGTGTACTTTTATTAGTTGATGCTTTTGAAGGACCAATGCCACAAACAAGAGAAGTTTTAAAAAAATCTTTAGCATTAAATTTAAAACCAATAGTTGTTATAAATAAAATTGACAGACCAGGAGCAGATCCATTAAAAGTAGTAGACAAAGTATTAGAACTATTTATTGAGCTTGATGCTAATGATGAACAACTAGATTTTCCTGTTGTATATGCATCAGCTAAAAATGGCATTGCTAAAATGAATTTACAAGAAGAAAGTGATAATGTAACTTGTATTTTTGATACAATAATCAAAAATATAAATCCACCAGCTTGTGAACAAGATGGAACAATGCAACTATTAGTTTCTAATATTGATTATGATGATTATTTAGGAAGACTTGCGGTAGGTAGAGTGGAACGTGGAACTGTTAAAGCAGGTCAAAGTGTAGCAGTATGCAAAAAAGATGGTAAAATAGCTCAGGGAAAAATAGCAAAATTATTTACTTATCAAGGATTAAAAAGAACAGAAGTAGAAGAAGTAGGAGTAGGAGATATATTATGTATTTCTGGAATTAGCGATATTAACATTGGAGAAACAGTATGTGATGTAAATAACCCAGAAAAAATAGAATTTGTTGATATTGATGAACCAACAGTATCTATGACATTTAGCGTAAATAATGGACCTCTAGCAGGAAAAGAAGGACAATTTGTTACATCTAGACATATTCGTGATAGATTATTTAAAGAATTAGAAAGAAATGTAAGCTTACGTGTAAAAGAAACAGATACACCAGACAGTTTTGAAGTTTGTGGACGTGGAGAGTTACACTTATCTGTATTAATAGAAACAATGAGAAGAGAAGGTTTTGAACTATTAGTATCTCGTCCAAAAGTTATTATTAAAGAAATTGATGGGGTTAAATGTGAACCAATAGAAAGACTTGTTGTAAATGTACCAGATGACTGTATAGGAAATGTTATTGAAAAATTAGGTAGAAGAAAAGCTGAAATGGTTAATATGGAACCGGCAGAAGCAGGACATACAAAAGTAGAATTTAAAATTCCAGCAAGAGGATTAATTGGTTACCGTACAGAGTTCTTAACAGACACAAAAGGTGAAGGAACTATGAATAGTATTTTTGATAGTTACGAGCCATATAAAGGTGAAATTCAAGCAAGAACAAGAGGAGTTTTAGTAGCATTTGAAGCTGGAACATCTATTACTTATGGACTATATAATGCACAAGAAAGAGGAGAGTTATTAATTGGTGCTGGCGTAGAAGTATATGAAGGAATGATAGTAGGAATTAACTCTAGAAATGAAGATATTTCTATAAATGTATGTAAAGAAAAGCACTTAACTAATACTAGAGCTTCAGGTTCTGACGAAGCACTTCGTTTAGTACCACCTATTCAAATGTCATTAGAAAAAGCTATAGAATTTATAGAAGAAGATGAACTAGTTGAAATAACACCAAAAAATATTCGTTTAAGAAAGAAAATACTAGATAACAAAACAAGAGAAAGAATGGCAAGAAGAAATTCAGCTGAATAAAAACTTATATACAAAGGGCGGTTAATTAATCGCCCATTCTTTGAAAAAAATAATATTAAGGAAGATTAGTAAAAATGAATAAAATAGAACTTGAGAAAATTAAACAAAAAGCTTTAGAAGATAAAGTTCCAATTATAATGGATGACACATTAGAAGTAATATCAAAAATATTATCTCAAGCAAAGCCTAAAAGAATATTAGAAATAGGAACAGCAGTTGGATATTCTGCAATTTGCTTTTCTGAGTATTTGGAGCCAAATGGAAAAATAGATACTATTGAAAGAGATGAAGAAAGAGTAAAACAGGCAAAAGAGAATATAAAAAAGGCAGAGGTAGAAGAAAAAATAAATATATATGAAGGCGATGCAGTGGAGATTTTACCAACACTAAATCAAGAATATGATATAGTATTTATAGATGCGGCAAAAGGTAAATATCCATTTTTCTTAAATCAAGCATTAAGAATGATAAAAAAAGGTGGAGTAATTATAGCAGATAATGTGCTATATAAAGGATATGTTATGAGTGACTATAACAAACACAAGCAAAGAACAGCTGTAAGAAATTTAAGGGAATATATTGCAGAAATTTCAAATAATGAACAAATGGAAACTGAAATTTTAGAAGTAGGGGATGGCCTTGCTATATCTAAAATTAAAAAATGATAGCAAAAAAAGGTTCTTATTACAAGAACCTCTTTTTGAGAGATATGTGCCTTAATAAGAGAAAAGCTGAAGAATAATAGAAAAGAAAGCGATGCAAATAAGTATACATACAATGCCAAATAATTTTTCTAAGAAACCGTTTTTAGAAAAAAGTGCAATGATTCCTATTATTCCTATAATACTAGCTGCCACTGTAGCGATTTGCCGCAAGTAGTTCAACAACATAATTAAGGACTCCCTTCAAATAAAAATATATTTGTAATATATATTATATCACAAACCACAATAATATTCAAATTTTAGCTATGTTAGGTAACGAATACAAGATGCTGCTGTATCTACAATAAATATAACAAGTAATGTATTTACTAAAATAACTTGAATAATATAATTAGTTTTAGACAATAGTATATTAACTTTTTTCTTAAAAAATGGATATATATGGTTTATAAATAAAATTGCAATAATTCCCCAAGCAAAGGAATAAAAAATGCTAATGCGACCATTTAAATTAAAAAATTCATTTGTATAATCCCACCAATGCATTGCAAATAATGCATCTAAACCATAACTAACAACATATTCAAAGGCGGAAAAAATAATAGCAGAATATATAAAAAGCTTAAAATTATTTTTTTTATATTTATTTAAAAATAAAATAAGCATTAAAGCTCCATAACCATAAATAGGACAAATAGGACCATATAAAAAGCCACGTTTAACAAAATGCCCTAAATTATATATAGCAAATAGTGTTTCCATAAGCCAACCAATAAATGAAAATAAAAAGAAATATAATATATATAACTGAAAGCGGTTTAATTTTACTTTTTTATTTTTTACTATAGCTTCATTCATAACAAATCTCCTCTTAAATATATTATCAAATTTTTATATAAAAGTAAATAAATTTTATTTTAAAAGAATATGTACTTTTCAAAATTTATATGATATTCTTAAATAAGTTAATAAAAAGTATAATAATTAAAATCTTAAATAAAATAATATAAATTGAAAAAAAGAAGGTGATAGAGTATGTATGACGTAATTGTAATAGGAGGAGGACCAGCAGGAGTATCTGCAGCTATTTATGCTAAAAGAAGAAATTTATCAGTTTTAATTATATCAAAAAGGGGTGGAACATTAGATACTGTAAAAACAATAGAAAATTATTATGGATTTCCTAAAGGAATTTCTGGCAAAGAGCTTTATATAAATGGATTGAAGCAGGCTGAAAATTTGGAAATAGAAGTAGTAGAAGATGAAGTGCTTGCTGTGGAAAAACAAGAGTATTTTGAGGTAGAAACAGTCAATTCAAAATATAAAGCAAAAGCTGTAATATTAGCTACAGGAACTAACAGAAATACTCCTAATATAAAAGGTGTAAAAGAATTTGAAGGAAAAGGAGTAAGCTATTGTGCTGTATGTGATGCATTTTTTTATAAAGGAAAAGATGTAGCTGTTTTAGGAAATGGCAACTATGCTATTCACGAATTACAAGCATTAGAACCTGTAGCAAATTCAGTAACAGTATTTACAAATGGAGAACAAATAGTAGAAAATAGAAGTGATAATATAAAAGTAAATACTAAAAAAATACGAGAATTTAGAGGAGATACTAAGCTACAAGAAGTAGAATTTGAAGATAATACTAAACAATTTTTAAATGGGCTTTTTATAGCTCTGGGAACTGCTTCAAGTAATGACTTGGCAAGAAAAATTGGTGCAAGAATTGAAAATAACAGCATTGTTGTAAATGAAAATATGGAAACAACGGTACCTGGACTATTTGCTTGTGGAGACTGTACAGGAGGACTATTACAAATATCTAAAGCAGTATATGAAGGCACTAAGGCAGGTTTGGCAGTACTTAAATAATTAATATAATAAAATGAAAGGAGAATAGTTATGAATATAACAGAATTAAACAATGAAAATTTTGAAATGGAGGTATTACAATCAGAAAAACCAGTATTAATAGACTTTTGGGCAAGTTGGTGTGGACCTTGTAGAATGATGTCACCAGTAGTAGATAATATTGCAGAAACTATGGGAGATAAGGTAAAAGTATGTAAAGTAAATATAGATGAAAATCAAGAATTAGCAGAAAAGTATGAAGTAATGACAATTCCAACATTTTTAGTTATAAAAAATGGAAAAGAAACAGGAAGAACAATAGGTGTACAACCAAAAGAAGACATATTAAAATTAATATAGCTTGTATCTTGACAAATCACTATAAAAGCTAGTATAATAATATATAGTTTGAAAAATAAAAACAAAAATGAGACAAAGTAAAATTAAGGTTATTAAAAGAGAGAATTGGTCACCGGCTGAAAGCCAATTTAAACAAACGAATTTGAAAAACTACCTCATTAGTTCCTAGCCAAAACTAGGCGTAAGTCTGCGTTAAAGATTAATTAAGTTAAAAATAGGATGGAACCGTGTAAAATAAGCACTCCTAAAGTAGAAATACTTTAGGAGTGTATTTGTTTTGTTCATAAAAAGGAGGTAATTATGATAAAAGTAGAATTAAAAGATGGATCTAAAATAGAAGTAAAAGAAGGCTCTTCAGTTTTAGATGTAGCAAAACAATTAAGTGAAGGTTTGGCACGTAATGCCATGGTAGCAAAAATTGATGGAGAAGTTAAAGATTTACGTACTTTAATTGAAAAGGACTGTAAATTAGAAATTTTAACGTTTGATGACTTAGAAGGTAAAAAAGCATTTTGGCATACAACTTCTCATATTATGGCACAAGCTATTAAAAGAATTTATGGTGATAGTGTAAAATTAACAATAGGACCTTCTATTGATAATGGTTTTTATTATGATTTTGATGTAGAAAAACCTTTCTCAGAAGAAGACTTAAGCAAAATTGAAGAAGAAATGAAAAAAATTGTAAAAGAAAATTTAGAAATTACAAGATACACTTTACCAAGAAATGAAGCCATTAAATTAATGCAAGACAGAAAAGAACCATACAAAGTAGAATTAATTGAAGACTTGCCAGAAGACGAAGAAATTAGTTTTTATGATCAAGGTGAATTTAAAGAACTATGTGCAGGACCACATATAGCTAGTACAGGAGCAATTAAGGCTTTCAAACTATTAAATTCTTCATCTGCTTATTGGAGAGGAGACGAAACAAAACAAACTTTACAAAGAATTTATGGTATTTCTTTCCCTAAAGCTAGTATGTTAGAAGAATATTTATTTATGATAGAAGAAGCTAAAAAGAGAGACCATAGAAAACTAGGAAAAGAGTTGGATTTATTCTTTTTTGACGAAACTGCTCCAGGAATGGCATATTGGTTACCAAAGGGATTTACAATGATGAATGTATTAATAGACCTTTGGAGAAAAGAGCATAAAAAGAGAGGATATCAAGAATTTTCAGGACCACAATTAAACAGTAGTAGTTTATGGAAAACTTCAGGACATTGGGAGCACTACAAAGAAGATATGTTTGTATTAACAGATAGTGATGGAAATGAACAAGCATTAAAACCAATGAACTGCCCAAACTCTATTAAAATTTACCAAAGTAAGCTAAGAAGCTATAAAGACTTACCACTTCGTTTTAGTGACATTGACGTTATTCATAGAAATGAAAAATCTGGTCAATTAAATGGTTTGTTTAGAGTAAGAATGTTTAGACAAGATGATTCACATAACTTTGTAATGGAATCTCAAATTAAAGAAGAGATTAAAGAAATTCTAGAAATTGCAAAGAAGTTATATAATATTTTTGGTTTAGACTTTATTTTAACTCTATCTACTAGACCAGAAGACTATATGGGAGAATTAAGCTTATGGAATAAAGCAGAATCTGATTTAAGAGATGTATTAAATGAACTTTGTGGAAAAGACAATTATCGTATTAATGAAGGTGATGGAGCATTTTATGGTCCAAAAATTGATATAAAAATGAAGGACTGTTTAGGAAGAGAATGGCAAATGGGAACTGTACAAGTAGACTTCCAATTACCATTAAGGTTTAACTTATCTTACATTGATTCAGATGGAGAAAAGAAAACACCAATTATGATTCACAGAGCATTATTTGGTTCATTTGAAAGATTTATAGGAATAATTACAGAACATTATGCAGGAGCATTTCCAACTTGGCTAGCACCAGTCCAAGTAAAATTATTGCCTATAGCAGATGCTCATAAAGAATATGCCCAAAAAGTATTAGAAGAACTAAGCAAAAATGGCATTCGTGCAGAACTAGATGATAGACAAGAAAAAATAGGATACAAAATTCGTGAAGCACAACTTCAAAAAATACCATATATGTTAATATTAGGAGATAAAGAAGTAGAAGGTAATAGCGTGGGAGTTCGTTCAAGAAAAGATGGAGATATTGGACAAATGCCATTAAATAGTTTTATAGAAAAAATAAAACAACAAATTGAAAGTTATGAAAACAACTAAAAAAAAGGAATTACCAAATTTGGTAATTCCTTTTTAGAGGAGTTTACAGAGTAGACAGATACTCTGTCATTGCCTCGTAGCTTTCCATAGATGATAACTCAAAGATATCCTCTTCAGAGTTGTACACGGCTCCGTAACAGTCCAGTAAGCTTTTTACAAGCTCCATTCTTTCTTCAAAAACAGAGAACTTCCGAAAGCAGGTTGTTTCATAGCCTCCTTCAACAATTTCGTAAGGAGTATAGAAGCGGTACTGAATAGTTACGACACAAGTTTTGCAGTTTTCCATAAAAAAACTCTCCTCCTAAAATATTTAATTAAACTTGTAAAATCTATTATAACACTTAAAATGTGTATAGTCAAATAAAATATCAAGATTGCTGCTTTGAAAGGGGGAATTTAATGAAAGCCCCTATAACTCTACTGTTTAGAACTCCTATCTATTTATAAAATATTACAATTTTGTAATAAACAATGAAATTCCCTTGAATTTTTAATATAAATGATTGTAACAAAAATTTCTTTATGATATACTTTCAATATAATAAGGAGGCTACTATGTCTAAAAATATTGCAGAAGATAAAGAAAAATTAAAAGAAAAATTATCATATATAGGGCTAGATTTAGAAAAAATTCCAAATTATTTAACTGAATTTACACCATTTTCATTTAGACCAACTAAAGCATATGATGATAATAGTTATAAAATATACAAACACATAGATGTAAATGATATTCAAATATTATTAACACCAACAGATAGATTAACAAGTTTAAACGAAAAGTATAAATTAGCATCACCTATATTTGCATATTTAGATTCTAAAAATGAGGAAAATATAGAGAAATTTGCAACATTTTTAAAAATGTTAAATGATACTAATTTACAAGAAATAGAAGAAGTTGAAAAACAACAACAGAAATTTAAAAGCGATATTCCATATACAGTAAAATATCAAAATAATTACATATGGCAAATATATTATTCAGATATATCAGATAAATATTTTATGCTGGTGCCAACAAATGAAGCAAATAATACAGCATTATTTTATTTATTAAAAAAACAAATAGAAGCCAAAAAAACAAGAAAAAAAGAGACAATATTTGTTCCAATAAGTCATATGGAATATTCGGGAAGTTATTTAACAAGAACGCAAATTACAGACTTAGAAAACTATTTATGGTATTTTACAAAAGATTGGCCTAATATATTTGAAGTGTATAGCGTAAAAAATAAACTATCATTGAAAATAGTGGGAAAAACAAAAATATATGGAAATATTGAAACAGATTATGCAATAACTTTAAATAGCAAAGATGAAGCTTTAGAAAAATATAAATTAATAAAAGCATTATTTATTTTATCTACAGCACATCCTGATTACTATAAATTTAAAACAGGAATTAACAATAATGGAGAAATTGAATTTATATATACTTTAAGCAATGAAAACATTACATATAGCAGCTTAGCTATATTTATTCAAGAAGAAATAGATAATAAAAATATGCGATTATCATTGCAAAATAAGTCCATAACAGAACTACAGGAAAAATTAGAAAAGCTAAAAATAGAAGTAGAAGACCAAACAGCAAAATTTTTAACAAAACAACGCCAAATTGCTACATTTTTGGAATGTAAAAAAAGTTTTTTTGGAAAAGTAAAATACTATTTTTCAAACAGAAAAAAAGTCTTAAAACCATTAAATAAAACAGAAAATCAAGAGAAAACCAAAAAACAAAAAAGTATACCAATAACAGAAGAAACAAAAAATCAGTACACCATTGAAGATTTAATAGAAATATGTACTAAATTAGAAGCAAGAGAAAAAGTAGTTAAAAAGTTAAATGTAGATATAAAAGCATTAGAATTAAAATCTATTAATTTAGAAAGAAAAATAAAAAATGCAAATATTTATTTAAATGAAATAGAACTGCATAAAAAAAGTATATTTGAATTTTGGAAATTTAGTAATAAAGACGAATTACCAAGCCTAAATGAAGGAGAAGAAGAAAACAATAATCAAAATGAAAAAATAAAAAAGACCTTTGATTATGAAGAAGACATTGAAGATTTTGGCAAAAAAGTAGATGAACTCCAAAGAAGAAAGCTTTCTAAAAATGAAATAGATAGTATATTTGCTGTTAAACAAGCACTATATTCTTGTCAAATTTTAAATAAAGCAAAAAAAGATGAACTACATGAAGAACAATACAAAATTTTACAAGATGAATTAGAACAACTACAAAATAGCTATGAAAGGGATATTGAAACTGTAAAATTAAAAGATTTTGACATTTTTGGAAGCTTGTTTGATGATCAAACAAAAACAAAAACTATAAATAATACAAAACATAGAGAAAATGAAAGAGACAAATATAAGATACTAAATATAAATTCTCAAACAGAGCTTAGTATATATATTGATAACTTAAGAAATTATTTAAAATTAATAAAAGAGGCATTTTGCAAAATTTCTTCTGTATATAATATGCCAATATATTTATCTACTAGTGAAGAATTGGATAAAACAAATTTACAAATGTTCCACTTAAATGAAAATAATGCTATTAAAGAAAAGCTGGAAGAAAACACAATATATTTGTATAAATTAAACATAAAAGAAGGTATGCCAATATTATATTATTCAAATATAATATTTTTTGACAATATTAACCAAACCTTACCTTTAGGAATGAACTTATCAGACGAAGTATTAGTAAATTTAGAAAAATTTATTTTAGAAGAAGCAAGTAAGGAAGAATTTAAATATAATTATCTAAAAGATGAATTTACAAATAAAATAATAAATATAAAACTAATAGAATATAATGTAAAACCGACCAAATAGATAGTGATACAACTGAAATTTGAAAATTTGCAATAAATATGGTATAATATAAATATATACTGTAATATCAGTATTTAATAAAAAAGCTAGAAATAGCAAATTAGGAGGAGTTAAAATTGTTAAAACACTTTGTCGAATTCTTTTACACCAGCAAAATCCCCGTAGGACCTGAAGAGGAAGAAATTGAAGAGCGGAGAGACAGCCTGGTAAAACTTCCTAAAGGTGCAAGCGGATATCGCTTCTTTGACAGAGAAGAAACCATCGTTGATGGAGAACTTGTAAAGGACGACCCCTGCAACTTTTCCCCGTATCTGTATTTTGGAGAGCTTCTCTCAAGAAAAGATGTGAAGAAACGTTGTGGTAGGAAGTCTCTGATTTACAAATTCATGAAGGCGAAAGACTACAGCAGAGCTGTACTCACGGATGACAACACCATCCTGTGTGTGGAAGAGGATGACAGAGTACTGAAAGTACTTTAATTTCTCTAAAAAAGATGTACTACACTTAGTACATCTTTTTTTGTATATATTCAAATTTTTCAAAAATCTCATTAAATTTTTTGTATTAATATAGCTATTATAACAAGTGCTATTACTAAAAGAATTCCCCAAATTTTTTTATTTTTATATTTTGGACATACTTTTTCATATTTTTTCATATTATCTTTGTTATAACCAATTAAAACTTGGTTGTTTTTCTGATGTATTCTATTAAATATAATTTGCACTTGCTTTCTATTATTAGTTATAGCAGAAATTAAAGATTTCCCATTTTTTAGATGTGCTCTTAAAGGTGTTCCCGTCATTCTATTTGCAAGATATGCACTAATATGAGCCGTTATACTATTTCTACCTCTAATTCTTGTAGGATAAATCCAAGAAATATCTTTATATTCTATTATTACTACTTTTTGGTGATTTGAAATAATATATTTTTCTGTAAGGTATGTATTTATTCCTTCTACCTTTATAGTATTATTTGAAAGCAATTCTTTTTTCAATTCATCAAAACCATATTTATTTACTACATTTATTGATTTAATTCTATTTGTAATATGTATACCTAATAATATCAATGTATATATAGCAAAAGCACCAGTTAATAACAAAGATAGTGAATCAGTAAATGGTATAAGTATTAGACTGGCTATTGTTAGTACAAAAAGTAATATTAATGGTTTATTTTTGCTGTTAAATGTTAATATTTTTTTTACCTCAGATTCTTCTTTAAGATTGTTCTTTTCTGTTCCTATTGGTGTTGAAGAACTATAATTAAAATCTTCTTTTCCATCTAACGTACAACCATTTTCATTTTTTACACAATCAGTTAATATATCAAAAAATTGTTCTACACTATCACAAATTAATATTGGATTTTCTTCGTCCATTCTAACATAATATACTTTGCCTGTACTATAATCCCAACAAAATCTATCTGATCCCTCATCTATTGCAAAAGGTATAAATTCATTTGGTATATTTTCAATATCTCTAATATATTTAGCTTCATGCTCAAAATTATATTTACCATATTTTAAAGTTAAAATTTCAGTTACATAGCAATTAATATTATAAGCACCCATTTGAATTATTAATTTACATTCTTCTATTTCAGCTCCATTATATTTCAAATAATAATCTCTCAATATTTTAGGAAACTTTATTTGCAAATCATTTTCTAAAATTGAAATATATTCCTCTGTAATTTTTGTTTCTATATTCTCATTTTTAATAAACTTAAACATTTAATAATTTCCTCCTATATATTTAAAAGTTTTTTCTTGATATTTATTTTCTAGATGCTCTAAAGCCTTTTCTATATTTTTTGCCTATATTTTAAATTTTCATAATTTGTTGATTGCTTGTATATAACATAGATAAGAAACAAAATCTTAAAAATCAATTATCCTTATCAAACTAATTTGTGGTGCAGATGGTGGGGGCGAACCCACACGAATGTTACTTCGCAGGATTTTAAGTCTTTTAAGCTATTTTATACTTATTTATTTTTAGTATTAAATATTACTTTTTAAGAAGCTCAAAACTATGGATTTTCTAGCACTCATCATCGTTTTTCTTACTTGCTTAATTATAACATAGTCTTTTTACTTTTTGCAAGTTTTTTGAAAAAATGTTGGATGTATTAATGAAGCAATTTGCAGAAAAAGAAAATATTACTGAAGAATTAAAAGTAAAAGACCAACTAAAATGGGTTGGATTAATGAATAATATAAAGCATTCTGTTGAAGAAATTATATTAAAAGAATTGATATATGTATAGGAGGAATTGTTATGTTAGAAATAAAATCATTTTATAAAGAATATAAATCTTCACTTATAAATAAAATAGTTGAATTAAAAAGATTAAGAGAAAACTTATGGAGAAAGCGCAAAAGAATTAAAACTGATGAAGAAGGTCAATTTATTTGCTCTAAAATTCAAAAATTAGCCACTAAAATAGATGAATTAAATAAAAATATTAAACTATGTGATTTTATTGAAGACAATACTTTTAAGAACGAAAAATAATATTAAAGAAATGAGTCAAGAAGGAAATAGCAAAGTTAAGGTTAAAAATAGAGAGGTTTGGAGATAAAAAAACAAGATATACAATAACTATTAATGGATATTGTATATCTTTGAAAATTTTTTAATCACATTTAATCTACGTAAATTCCACAAAAAAAGTATGTATCTAAAATCTTACCAGTATTAGCATCTATTATTATATAACTATCACCTGTTGAAAATTGCATTTTCCAAGCTGTTTTAGAATTATATTTGTACAACTCAACTGTACATGTTTCAGTATTAACTTTACTCATTTCGTGAGTAGCAGAATTAAATGTAAAATTAAAACCACTTCTTAATACTTTATAATCATCTGGATTTTTATACAAATAATCTATTACAATTTTTTCAGCTTGTTCTTGTGTTATTTGGACATTGTCAATATCACTTCCACTTTTCCAAGCACATCTAATTAAAAATTGGATTTCAACACTTCCATCTTCTTTAATTAATACATTCATATCTGTATCGTCTAATTTTTGTCCATTTATGATTTGCATACATCTATATAATTCCTTAGCGTCAAAAAGTGAAGCACTTCCTAGATTTCTTAAATATAAGATACTTTTACCAGGATATTTTACTTTTAATTGATTTGCTATTATAGTAAGATTATCTTTCAATTCATCATCTAAATTTAAGTCTTTGCTATAAAAAACCACATCTTCTATTGATTCATAATTAGCTGTTTTAAATACTATATAATCCGAAATTTCACTTATAGACTGTAATTTAATAATAAAAATAGTTCCTATTAATATTATTACTAAACATATCAAAGTAATTATTGCTATTTTAACTTTTTTCATTTTCTATTTCCCCTTTAATTAATAATTATTATTCTAATTTAATATAGCATAATATTATAATTATGACAAGTTAAAACCAAATATTTTTATTTTGTAATTTTTTTCAGTATTCAATTATTATTTCTGCTATCAATTATTCTATCTTTTTATTATTAGTATTATAACTATTTTACAAATTCATAATTATCAGTTGGAAGTTTTGCACCACTACCGAACTTACCAGAAACTTTATCTTCTATCCAATGGATACAACAGGGTTCATTTCATTTTCTGCTGACAATTCTAAAATTTCTCCTCTTGCATTTTTCTTCTATTTCTCGCATTTCATAACTATCATATCTTTTTATAGACAATAGTCAAGTTTTGTTTGGTAATCGCTTAAAAATTTTTGACAGATTTACATAAATATGATATTATAGCTATGTTCTTTAAATGTATTAAGAATTTCATATGGAAATACTCAAAGATATCCTTATTAAACAGGGAATACACATTGTCACAAAAGCACAGGCAGAAGACTTAGGTCTTTAATACAAGAGAGCACACTCATTGAGTGTGCTCTCTTACTTTAATGGTGCAGGTGGTGGGGGTCGAACCCACACGAATGTTACTTCGCAGGATTTTGAGTCTTTTAAGCTATTTTATACTTATTTATTTTTAGTATTAAATATTACTTTTTAGAAAGCTCAAAACTATGGATTTTCTAGCACTCATCGTCGTTTTTCTTACTTATTAAACTATAACATAGTTTTTATACTTTTTGCAAGTTTTTTGAAAAAATGTTAGATGTTTTGTTAGATATGTTAGATGTAATAGACTATTTATTATTGATTTTATTTTTTACGAAAATATGATATAATTAGGAAAATTTCATAGTATGGAGGAATAAATATGTTTATTTATAATTTACAAGAAATGGCAAAGAATTTACAAAGTGATTATCAAAAATTAAGTAGTAAAATTGAGCATAATGGATTAAAAGGAACAATTAGAGAGGATAAATTAAAAGAATATTTATCTAAACTTTTTCCAACTAAATATGCTATAGGAAATGGAGTTATTGTTGATGCTAATGAAACTCAAAGTAGGCAACAAGATTTTATAATTTATGATAACTTTAATAGCCCTAAATTAATGGAAACTGAAAGTGTACAAGTAATTCCTATTGAGAGTGTCTATGCTACTATTGAAGTAAAATCAACACTAACAGTTGATGAACTAGAGAAAAGTATTAAAAATATAGAAAGTGTAAAAAAGTTAGAAAAAACAAAACCTTTCTCATCTCCTTTAATAATTTCTTCTATTATTCCACCAATATGCATGATATTTGCATATTCTAGTGACACCAGTTTAAATAACATTGTTAAAAAAATTGATGAGTTTAATAATAGTATAGATATAAAAAATAGGTTAAGCATTGTATGCATTTTGGATAAAGGATTAATTTTTGGTATAAATAGACATGGTTTTAAAGAAATTGAAATTGTTCCTACTGATAATACCATATTGGTTACACATGAAGATAAATTAGAAAATAATTTATATTTATTTTATTTATTAATGATGACAGCAATTAATAATATTGTTATGCCTCCTGTTAATTTAATGGGATATGCTGAAAAAATAAAGAAGGCTGATTATTCTGGAACAGTCTCAAATGATAGAATAATCCCTGATGATGCATATTTAGATTTAGGAAATGGTATTCATACAAACTTAAAATTAATGAAAGAAATCTTTTTCAAGACATCACCATTATTAGAAAAATTCAAACAAGGAGCCTTCACCAAAAATGAATTATTAGAATATATAGTAACAGTTTTATATGAAAGAAGTATTGATCCAAATTTTACTGGTAATCCAAATGAAAGCTATTGTCAAGGATTGACTTTTCTTGATATACAAGTAAGTAGTCATGAATTAAAACTTATTAAACAATACTACTACAAAGAAATTGAAATGACAGAAGAATTAGATACTTTAATAAATAAACTTTACAATCGATATACCGAAATTAAAAATTTAAATTAAACTAATTATATTTGAAGATTCTATTAGTAATTGTCTAAATTACTAATGGAGTCTTTTTATTATGCAGAGAAATGCAGTACCTCTATAAAAGTACTAGGTTTGGCAAGCCGATGCTATAAAATTAGCCCGTATTAGTATAAACGGTCTATTTATACAAAGTGCGTGAGTGAGATTTTACAACCATAGACTCACAATAATAAAAGAGTTCTTGGGAGGCAAAGCTTGGATGTGGATTTGCAATTGTAAAAAGTGTGGACAAGTATGCACATTGATAAATTATCAGCAATTGTAGTAGTTCTTCTACTTACTAGACTACCTATGAAACGAAGCGACCGACTGACGGTTTCTTATTCTCTAGGTGTAATAATCCTTTTTTAAACATTGGGATTATTACGCCTAATTATCTTCGCTCTCTCCCTCAAGTTTCTATAAATAAAAATGAAAGGAATTGATTTAATATGAAAATTGAATATACAAAAGTTGGCGATTACTATTTACCAAATTTAGTAGCACCAAGTAATATGAAAAATTTTGAAATAGGAAAATACGGAAAATTAAGACTTAAATATCTTAAAGAACATAAGAAAGCTGAATATACCATTTTGCTAATGGATAATAAATTACAAAAACATTTAACGGAAATTGATAAAATTGCTAATGAAAGATTTGACTTATTAATGAAACAATATGCAGCAAAAGAAAATATTACTGAAGAATTAAAAGCAAAAGACCAACTAAAATGGGTTGGATTAATGAATAATATAAAACACTCTGCAGAAGAAATTATATTAAAAGAATTGATATATGTTTAGGAGGAATAGTTATGTTAGAAATAAAATCATTTTATAAAGAATATGAAGATATGTTTGAAGAATATTTAGATGATGTTAAAAGAATTTTAAGAAAGAAAAATCAAAAATATATAAAATTACAAGAAAAATATCATAAAATTTTAGATGAAAATGAAAATCTAGTTTGGATTTTAGAAGGTCAAACTGAAAACAGAAATTTATCAAATAAAGAGTGTACAGCTCTCTCAAAATTAGTAGAAATTTATTATGATATGCAATCAATTGAGGAAAAAGAAATATTCTTTTTAGGTGGTAAAGAGGCTTACTTTTTCTTCAAAAAAATTGGAATTTTAAGATAGAAATTTAATAACTTTAAGGCACAATTTTTAAAATTTTGTGCCTTATTTTTTCTTTCAGTAAGTAATATTAAGAGATTTTGAATGTGAGTACTCTTTAGATTTCTTGAATATGCAAGCAACGTATTTGTACTCACGCCACAAATACTATCAAGAATGGGACAAGTCCCAAACCCTATTTTAAACCAAAAAGAAATTATAAAGAATTTTTTAGAAAGTGAGGTGAAATTTTATGAGAAATCGTAATATAAAAATTAATGTTTTCTTAAATGAAGAAGAGAAAAAAATCTTTGATGAAAAAGTAAAAAAATCTGGATTGAACAAATCAGAATTTTTCAGAAAAATCATTTCAGATTATCAATTAAGAGAACAACCTGATGAAAGATTTTATGAAATACTTTCTTTATTAAGAAATATGGCAAACAATTTAAATCAGATGGCAAGAACTCATAACAGATATCAAGGTTATATGAGAGAAGATAAATTTACACCATTATTAAATCAAATACAAGATTTTGTTTTAAGTATGCAAGAAGTTTATCTTACTCCTCAAAAGAAAGGAGCTTCAAATGGCTACAACAAAAATATGGAAATTCAAGAGCAGATTAGACAGTCTTATCGAATATGCAATTAATGGAGAAAAAACCGAACACAAGCTATATGTATCAGGTATAAATTGTATGCCCGATACTGCTTTTTATGAAATGAAGAATGTAAAAAAACAATTTTTTAAAACAGGTGGTATTGAATGTTTTCATGCAATTCAATCTTTTGCTGAAAAAGAGGTTACTCCAGAACAAGCACATGAAATTGGAATAAAACTTGCTGAAGAGCTATGGGGAGATAAATATCAAGTAGTTGTTTCAACTCATTTAAATACTGATAATATTCATAATCATTTTGTTTTAAACTCTGTTTCTTTCCTAGATGGAAAAAGATTTTGCAATACTAAAAAGGATTATGCTACTATGCGAAAAACATCTGATAGACTTTGTGAAGATTATGGATTAAGTGTTTTAAAACAAGAAGAAAAATATAATAAATATGCTTCAAGTAGTTTATATAAAGAGTTAATGAAAGATTCTATTGATTATGCAATAGAAAATGCAAAAGATTATAATGAGTTTATAAAAATTCTTCAAGATTTAGATTATATTGTTACTGATAAAAATGATACTTTATCAATTAGGCGAGAGCCTTATAAAAGAAACACTAGAATTGAAAGACAATTTGGAAATAAATATTCAAAAGAAAATATTTATAAAAGAATATTAGAAACTCAGCCACGTTTTCCATACACTCCTAATCCTAAATCATTACTTGACAGAACTTTTCAAAAATATAACAATATAAAAGAAAGTTACCTTCAAAATAAAAGCTCTATTCTTGGTTTGATATTTCATTATGAGAAATTATTAGGTATAAATGTAGAAAAAGTCTCAAAATCGAATATAACAAGAATAACTCCAGAATTGTTAAAAGAAATAAAACAAATGGATGAATATTCAAATCAAGCAAAATTTTTAGCTAAATATAAGATTAATACGGAGCAAGGATTGTTTGATTTTAAAAAATCTGCTTATGATAAAATTAATCCTCTAAAAAGTGAAAGAGAAAACTTATGGAAAAAGCATAAAAGAGCTAAAACTGAAGATGAAAAGAAAAATATTGAAAATCAAATTGTAGAAATTTCTAAAAAGATTACACCACTTGCTGAAGAAATAAGACATTGTGATAATATTCAAAGTAGAATAGATAAAATTAAAATATATGAGCTTCATCAAAAGTTAAAAGAAGAAAGACAAAAAGCTGAACAGCAAGAAAAAGCTAAATCTAAAAATAAATATAGAGATAGATAAAAAAAGGAGCAACACAGCTCCTTTATACTTTATAATTTATCTATATTGATAATCTGCCTTATCATCTTCCCAAGAATTTGGTTCATAAACAGTTCCTACAAACCATAGTTCTCCTGTATTTTTATCTCTAATCATATACAAGAAAGGTTTATCTATTTTTATTTCTTCAGGTTTAGTAGGAGTTGCTACCATTGATTTGTCTGCCATAACAATTACAGTAACTGCTGCAGCTTTAACACCTTTTTCAGTGAAATCTATATTTGCTTTATGTAATGCATCGCTAACATAAAGTTCTCTATTTGACATATTAGAAAAATCGGCTACGCGATCACTGAAAGCATCTGTTATTCCTAATTTTATCAAGTCGTTCTTAAGTTTTAAATCATAATCAAATGAAAATCTTGGTATTGAAATGTCTACGCCATGTTTAGTTTTAGAAGCTAATTTTGATTTTTTTATAATAGTATCAAAATCATCTATAGTAAAACTTTCTATATAATCTGACAGATTTTCTTCAGGCATTATCGCAATAAACTCTAGTTGTGTATCATTATATTCTTTTAAATCCATTGTTAAAGCTGTAACATCTTTGTTTTTATAATATGATATATTATCACTTTTTGTTTCTTTATGCATCATTGTTGCTATCATCTTGTTTCCGTTATCTAAATTAAATTCTTCTCCATAAGTCTTACTGCTATCAAAAGATTCTTCCCATTCCATATCAATAGCCAAGGCATTTATAAGAAGCATTTCTGTAAGCGGATCTCTTACTAAATCATCTTTTAACATATTTTTTATTATTCCTAAAGTTTTATTCTCAATCCAATTGTTTATATTATTAGCATTATTAAAAGAATCATAATTTATTTCAGCATTATATTTTTCAGTTAGTATTTTTTTATAATCTTCTTTTACATATTTAGCATAAGTATCTCTAATATATACACCATTGGCTAAAGATAATACTTTATCAATATTATTATACTTTGTTAAATTTAATTCTCCTATTACATTTTCTATTTGAGTCTTAGTATTTCCATTTGCACCTTCGTTTAGCATTTTTAATGCATATTTTATTGATAGTGGGCTATATATCATATTTTGTTTATCATTTTCTAATTTTAAAAAACTCATTGAAAAATCTGTATCCATAGCTTGTTGTTTTTCTGATTCATTACCAACTATTGTACTACCACCTTTAGAACCAATTTCGTCTCCCTTATTCATTATTAATGCAAATATTGCTACTACTGCTATTAATAATATTACAATTAAAATAATTGCTGTTTTTAATTTGATTTTTAATTCTTTATTTTCTTGCATTTTCATACACTCCTTTATCTATTTTACTCTTTTGTTAATAGCTCTTATACTGAAATTATTATAGCATATTGATATTTTCTAATCAACATTATAAATAATATTAAATATTAAATTATTTTACAAATTCATAATTATCTGTAGGTAGTTTTGCACCACTTCTTTTTAATAATTCAAACGCATCATATTCTGTCATTCCATAAGTTTCTAAAATCTCTTTTATTTCTGGTCTTGTAGGCTCTGGTAATCTTGCTGCAAAAGTAGCAAATAATTTTGGATTATCATATAAAGCATTAATTTGAGGAAATGCAATTAATAATTTAAAACCACTTTTTTGAGCCTCTTTTACATTTTCTAGAATATACTTAAAATAAAAAGCATTATTCATTTTATATAATTCAGCTACTTTATATTTATTTCCTGTTTTAACATCTGTCCAAACTAAATATACTAAATCTTTTTCCATTTTTCTTTTACACCTCATCTTTCAAATCATATATCTCTAATATTCTTTTTCTTCGTTCTAAAAGATACATTTTTAATAATTTCTTCATATCTATACTTATTATATTATTATCAAACTCATTTAAAATTTTATCTATATTTTCTTCATTAATATTAGTTTTAATCTTTTCTATATATTGTACTGTTAATTCATATGCATTGTCTTTTATTTTTTTCAATAATTCAAAGTGTCTAATAGGTCTTTCATTTTCCCATCCAATAGCAGATTTTGACTTTGTATTTACTAATGCTTCAAACTTCATTTTATCTTTAAAAAATATTTCAAGATTATTATTATCTTCGTAGGCACATAATGATGAACCATTATCATATAAAGGACACATATTATAATTAAAAAATATATCAAGCATATCTTCTGGAGTCTTATATACTGTTCCTTTGGCTAAAATTGCCCAATTACTATGATGTCTATCACTATTTCCTATCAAAATATCAAATATAACAATTTTATAAAATTTATCCATCTCTAATATTCCATTTAAACTATTTTGTATCATTTGTATAGAATATTTACTATTAGAATAAGTATCCTCTAATTTATCTTTGTCATAATATGGATACTGATTTTCTATAAAAACTATACCTTCTAATAGGTTTGTATAGTTATCTTCTGAACTATATTCTACCAAGTTATAACTCATTGAGCCAATTCTTCCGTTTATATATACCAATATCTACTTTGGCACATTCTACATCAACTAATTTTCCTATTTCTGTTGCAAGTTTTTCAGCCCAATATTCTCCTGTTATTATTCCTTTTTCCTTATCCTTTACTTTTGGAAATTTGAAAAGCCCTTTTTCGTTTGTTTCTGGATTAATAAGCCAAACTTTTTCACTTGCACCACTACCGAATTTTCCAAATTCAATATCTTCTACCCAATTATCAAAGTTTTTTAATTCAATCATTTAGTTCCTCCACTCTATTTATTTTTTGCTCTACTTTTATAAACATTTGCTTGATTTCTACATTGTGGGCTACAATATTCAGCTTTCAAGTTTTCAGAAGAAAATGGCTTACCACAATGTTTACACATTTTTACTGTTTTTCTTTCAGTAGTTTCATTTAAAGCAAACATTGTATCTATTGCTAATTTTAAAGAATTAAAATTCCATTCTATAACAGGTTTGTCTTCTTTATTTTTACCCATTAATATCTTACAAGCTATTTTTGATGGATTAAAATTCTTTATGCGATTATCATATAATTGCTTTGTATAAGCATCTTCAACTTTACTATAATTTTCTATTGCTTCAAAAGTTTGATATAATGTTCTTGCATAATGCATTATCCAAACTAAACACTCTGAGTAAGCCTTTGAGAAAACAACTGCATATTCAGCTGGTCTATCTATGGCTACAACAGGGTTCATTTCATTTTCTGCTGACAATTCTAAAATTTCTCCTCTTGCATTTTTCTTCATAGTGATTTTTTGTTTCTTTCTACATTTTAAAAATAACTCTATATATTCAGCAGTAGGTAATGTTTCTTTATCACTAACTAAATTCCCACTAGGTAAATAAACTTTGTTTTGTGCCACTATATCAGTATTTAATGGTAAATATGTTAATTCTCCTAATAATCCATATTTCTCCACAAATTCCATAATCATTTTATTAGATTCTTCTATGTCATTTTTTTCAACACATCTTCCTATCATTAAAATATCTACTAATATGTCATCTGCTAAATCAAATGGATCATACATAACTACTTTTGAATTTTCTTTTGGTGTAATATAGTGTTTTTCTTCTATTTCTCGCATTTCATAACTATCATATCTAAACCAAAAAGTTCTGAAATTTCCTTCATTATTTTTCTTCATTTTCACTCTCCTAAAAATTTTTTCAAAAATTTTATATGTAATACTTGACAAGTATGAATTATTACTCTATAATGTAATTAGTGATTAATAGTAATTATTACATTTTATAATTGTTAAACCTTGTTAAGATATTACTATTATATCTTTTTTATAGACAATAGTCAAGTTTTGTTTGGAAAATCACCAAAAAAGTCATTAGGATTATTGTATCTAAAAATCAACAAACAAAAATACAACCAAATGAAAGGAGGAAATTTTTTGGATAAGAAAGAGCAAATATTAGATTTATATTTTAATAAGCATTTAAAACAAATAGAAATTGCAGAAATAGTTAATGCTTCTCAACAATATATTTCTAAAATAATCAAAAAAGATGGACGATATGAAAATGAAAAAAGTTCTAGAAAATCTAGTAATGCAGAAAAACGCAAAATTGCTCAAGCCGAATATCAGAAGAATTATGTTAGAAAAAAAGAAAAAGATATCGCTTACGAGCAATTATTAGAACAACAAAGACAAGATTCAATAGAACTTTCTTATAACCCTCATCCTCTTTCTGACTATGCCTTTAAGAAAGCTAATTCTAGTATTTACGCTTATGATAGTATTAAAAATCAATTTGTCATGCTAAAGGGAATTAAAGCTGGCTTTGATGCACCAAAAAGAATTAGTATGAATGCTTTTTAAAGAAATTAGACCAAGTAAGAGATTTACCTTTCTCAAAATCCAATACGCAATACATATAGCGAAAATTATTTAGCTATTGAGATTTTTGAAAAGGAGGTCATCGTATGAAAGATTTAAAACAAAATTACTCTACTATGTTTACTGCATATAAAGATGTAGTAAATGTAAATCAATTAGCAGAAATGCTAGGCATAGGAATTACTCTTGCTTATAGGTTAGTAAAGCAAAATACTATTAAGTCTATAAAAGTTGGTAGACAATATAAAATTCCTAAACAAAATATTATTTCTTATTTATTAAATCAAAGTGTTGTTTAGGCTAAATTTTATATTTACTACAAAGAACAAAATCAATAGTAAATTAATTTAGTCTGTTACATCAGAAAGGAGTTTATAATGGTAACAGAAAATTTACAACAAATTAAAGTATCTCTAAGTAGTCTTGTTGTTCGAAATGGAATATATCAAGCAGTTTTAGAATACTATGATGAAAACGGAAAAAGACAACAACCTTGGCGTTCTACTGGTTTAAAAGAACGCGGAAATAAAAAACAAGCTATGGCAAAAGCTGAAGAAATAAGAGCAAATTTAGAAAAAGAACTAAATTTAAAAGCTCTAAACAATTCAAAATCAAATAATAATTCAAGTGATATTCTTTTTATAGAGTATCTTTTTTATTGGCTAGAAATTATTAGGCATACTGTAGAAAATTCTACGTTCACATCTTATAGGCAAATATCCAATAATCATATCAAGAAATATTTTACTGAAAATCCTATAAAGTTAGTAGACCTAACCCATGTTCATATTCAAGATTTTTATAATGAATTAATGGTTGAAAAACATCTTTCTGCCAACACTGTTGTGCATCATCACGCCATTATAAGAAAATGTTTAGAATACGCTTTTAAAATGGATATTATTCCTAGTAATCCAGCTGATAAAGTTCAAAAACCTAAAGTAGAACAATATATAGGAAGCTATTATACTCAAACTGAATTAAATACTTTATTTGAGAAATCTAAAGGTGATCCTTTAGAAGTTATTATTTTAGTTACTGCTTTTTATGGTTTAAGAAGAAGTGAAGTTTTAGGTTTAAAATGGGACTCATTTGATTTTGAAAACCTAACATTTACTATAAAGCATACTGTTACGGTAACAAACACAGAAGGTAATAATAGAAAAATTGAATGCAAAGACAAAACAAAAAATAAATCTAGTTATAGGTCATTGCCTTTATTAGATGATATTGCAGATAAACTTTTAGAACTTAAAGAAAAACAAGAAGCATTTAAAAAGGCTTTTGGAAAAACTTATAATAGAAAATATTTAGATTATGTTTTTGTTAATCCTCAAGGCAGATTAATTCGCCCTGACTATATTTCAGAACATTTTAGTATATTATTAAATAAAATCGGTATGAAACATATTCGTTTTCACGATTTAAGGCATTCCTGTGCGAGTTTATTACTTGCTAAAGGTATTCCTATGAAAGCTATACAAGAATGGCTTGGTCATTCTAATTTTTCTACTACAGCTAATTTATATGCTCATTTAGATGTTAATTCTAAAAAGCTTTCAGCAGATGCTCTGGTTAATGCATTAAAATTTACAGATACAAAAAAAGAAAATGAAGAAAGCACATCTTCATCTTCTCAAAGTAATTAGTTATATGGTGTCGATGGTGGGAATCGAACCCACATGGATGTTATCCGCAGGTTTTTGAGACCTGTGCGTCTGCCTATTCCGCCACATCGACATATTTTATTAAATTTTGGCGGTTTTACAATTATGTTAGATATTTGTTAGATGTTTGAGCATTTTTCAACTCTAGCAAATATCTAAACATTACTATTTTCAATACTTATAAGTTTCAACACGAAAAAAATCCATTTAGATTTTGAGTCCTGTGCGTCTGCCAATTCCGCCACACCTGCATATATTACCTTAATATAATACCAAAAAAAAAACAAAATATCAAGTATATTTTAACTTTATTTAAGTATATTTATAAAAATTTAAGGAAATACTAAAGTTAATAAACTTTTTTAGAGAAGGTGTATTTTTATGATTAACTTTAGAACAGATTTAGCTTTAGAAAGACGTGATTTATATAAAAAGGCTAATAATATTGCAAACGAAGTAGAAGGAATAGAAACGCAAGAAGAAAATATAGGAGAAGATATTAAAATTACTAGGGTAAAGGTACTAAATGATAATGGGGAAAAAGCTATAGGAAAAAAGAAGGGAAGCTATATTACACTAGATATTAAAAATTTAAAAGTTGCATCACAAGATAACATACAAAAGGCTTCAGAAGCATTAACAAAAGAATTAAAAGTTTTAATAAAAAATTTAGCAGGAGAGCAAGAACCTATATTAGTTGTAGGATTAGGTAATTTATATGTTACTCCAGATGCTTTAGGTCCAAAAGTAGTACAAGAAATTGATATTACAAGGCATTTACTAACATATATGCCAGATGTATTAGATAGAAATACAAGACCTGTTAGTGCAGTGTCTCCGGGAGTTTTAGGAACAACAGGAATTGAAACACTAGAAATACTAAAAGGAATAGTTGACAATATTCATCCTAAACTACTAATTGTAATTGATGCATTGGCTTCAAGAAGTATAGAAAGAATAAGTAGTACAGTGCAAATTGCAGATACAGGAATTATACCAGGGGCGGGGGTAGGAAATCAAAGAAAAGAATTAACCATTGACACACTAGGAATACCTGTTATAGCTATAGGAGTTCCAACTGTTGTAGAAGCAGCAACAATAGCTGCAGATAGCTTGGATTTGTTTATTCAAAAAGTGCAAAGCGAGGCTAAATCTAATGAATTTTTAAATCAATTACAAGAAGAAGATAAATACGAGATGATTAAAGAGGTGTTAGCACCTGAGGAATATAATTTTATTGTTACACCAAAAGAAATTGATGATTTAATAGAAAATATGAAAGATGTTATTGCAAGGGGAATTAACTTTGCAATAAACTAAAATAAATTAAGGAGATTTGCAATGCAAATCTCCTTAATTTATTTACATTTTATTACTCATTTCTTCCAAAGCTAAAAGTGATTCCCAACGTTTATCAACCTCTTTTTGGAATTCTTCAATCATCCATTCATTACCTGGTTTAAACATATGTTTAAAACGTTTTTGTGGTCTTAGAAATTCTTCTACAGGAAGTTTTTTAGCAGGTTTATAATTAATTACATATTTTCCATCAATAACTTCATATAATGGCCAATAGCAAGTTTCAACAGCTAATTTATTTATTTGCATTAGCATATCTGTTGGATAACCCCATCCTCTAGGGCAAGGTGCCAATACGTTTAAGAAGCAAGGTCCTTCAGTATAAATAGCTTTTTCAGCTTTTTCATATAAATCTTTAAAATTAGCATAAGCTATAGATTGTGCAACATATGGTAAATGATGTGCTGCCATAACTTCGGCTAAGTCTTTTCTAGATTGCATTTTTCCAGGAATAACTTCTCCTGCAGGAGATGTCGTAGTGTCTGCAAATCTTGGAGTTGCAGAAGAACGTTGTATACCTGTATTCATATATGCTCCATTGTCATAACATACATAAACCATATCGTGTCCTCTTTCCATAGCACCTGATAGGCTTTGAATACCAATATCATAAGTACCGCCATCTCCGCCAAATGCAATGAACTTTGTATGTTCATCAGCAGGAAGTTTTCCTTGCTTTTTTAATGAACGGTAAGCTGCTTCAACACCACTGCAAGTTGACGCTGCATTTTCAAAAGCAGTATGAATAAATGAATCTGTCCAAGCTGTGTATGGGTATATAAAGCTTGAAACTTCCATACAACCAGTAGCATTAGTAATTACTGCGTGGTCTTCAGGTTTTAGTGCTCTTAAAATCATACGAGCAACTGGTGGAGCACCACAACCAGCACACATTCTATGCCCTGCTGTAAATCTAGATGGCTTATTTGCCACTACTTCTTTTAAATTATATGCCATATTATTCATCTCCTTTTCTTAATCCAACATAACGGTAAGGATTATCAATTTCTCCAGTTTTAGCTACATTTTGTAAATAGCTAAATACTTCATTTATATCTTTAGATGTAGTATCTCTACCACCTATACCATAAACATAGCTTACAGCAGGTACTTGCTTTTTAGCTGTATACATACTAGAGGTAACATCTTCAAACAAAGCTCCTCCCATAGCATTTAAAGAATCTGCTTTATCCATTATTGCCACTGCTTTTAAGTTACCTAAAGCTTCAGCAATTTCTTCTGCTGGGAAAGGTCTAAATACACGAACTTTTACCATACCAGCTTTAATGCCTTTTTCTCTTAAGTCATCTACAACTGTTTTAGTAGTACCAGCAGTTGAGTTCATACAAACAACTGCAATTTCAGCATCTTCCATTCTGTATTCTTCAAAAAACGAATATTTTCTGCCAGTCATTTTTTCAAAGTCTTTAGCTACATCTAAAATAACTTTTTTAGCATTTCGCATAGCTTCAGCTTGTTGATATTTATGCTCAAATAAATATGCTTGTAAATCTAAAGGTCCTATTGCTATTGGTTCTTTAGGATTTAATAAATAATGTTCTGGTTGGTATTTACCTACAAATTCTTTAACCTTATCATCTTCAATTAATTCAATATTTTCAATAGAATGTGATGTAATAAAACCATCTTGACATACCATTAAAGGTAATAATACATCTTTGTGCTCAGCTATTCTATGTGCCATAATTAAATTGTCATATGCTTCTTGATTGTTTTCAGAAAAAAGCATAATCCATCCACTATCACGAACACCCATAGCATCTGAATGGTCATTGTGAATATTTAATGGACCAGATACGGCACGGTTTACTAAACTCATAACTATTGGAAGTCTTAAACTAGAAGCAATATATATCATCTCCCACATATATGATAAACCATTAGCAGAAGTAGCAGTCATTGCTCTAGAACCAGCAGCTTCTGCACCAACACAAGCACTCATAGCACTGTGTTCACTTTCAACAGCCACAAACTCTGTATCTACTGTTCCATTACTAACAAAAGTAGAAAAGTATTGTGGTATTTCAGTTGAAGGTGTTATAGGAAAAGCAGCTACAACATCAGGATTAATTTGTTTCATAGCTATTGCAGCAGCTTCATTTCCACTTAATCTTTCTCTAATTGACATTTTTTATCCTCCTTTTTTATTTCATCTCTATTGCACCAAAAGGGCAAACCTTTGCACAAACTCCGCAGCCTTTGCAATAATCATAATTAAAATCACTGCGCTTTCCATCTTTACCTACTGGAATAGCATCATCTGGACAAACTGGAAAACATAAACCACATTGTTTACATTTTTCTGATAAATAAACAGGCTTAACACTTCTCCAGTCACCAGTTTTAAATTTTAAAGCATTACCAGCTTCATAAATATTACCACCTATAGTCATATCACAAGCTGGAGTATTTTTATCAATCATTTTTACCATCCTTTCTTTTTGTTATTTAAGGCGAGTTATTTTAACATTATATTTTTTTTACTTCTTTTAAAGCCATTTCTAAAGCTTTCATATTGCCTTCAATAACTTCAGGTTTCTTAGCAAATTTATGTTTAAAAGATCCTTCCATATCTGTTAAAAAGTCTTTTTCTTCAATAACTCCAGACACTTTTACAACAGCTGCAAGCATTGGAGTATTTGGAAAATATTTGCCTAAGGCTTCTATAGATATTTTTCGTGCATCAATAGTATAAATATCTCCAGTGTAGCCTTTAAGTAAAGGTTTTAATTCTTCTCCTTCTTTAGTAGTATTAATAACTATAGCACCACTTGGCTTTAAACCAGCTGTTACATCTACTGCTTCTAGTAGACTATCATCTACAACTACAACATAGTCAGGTTCATAAATATTACTATGAATACGAATTGGGTCATTACTAATACGGTTATATGCAGTAATAGGAGCACCCATTCTTTCAGGTCCATATTCTGGAAAGCCTTGAATGTATTTTCCTGTGTTAAAAGCAGCATCTGCTAATAAAAGAGAAGCTGTTTTAGCACCTTGACCGCCTCTACCGTGCCATCTAATTTCAACTAAATTACTCATAAGCAGTTTTCCTCCTTTTTTATTTTACAACTATTATTCTATTCTTAAATATACTCAATGTCAAGAAATAAAAACACTAATATTATAAATTTTACAAGATAATGGTTTGGCTTTAATATTTTATTTTAAACTAAGTATATTGCAACGTTTAACATTGATGAAAGCATAATTCTATTTGTGCAAGAAAATTTATTATTTTCTGCCAATATTAGTATTCTATTTTTGGTTAAACATTGTAAAAATATATTTGTAGAATTTTAAACTGTTCGCTTGAATTAAATTGGAAAATATTGTAATATGATATTAACCTTTCATTGTCAAAAGGTAATTTTTTACATAAAAATAGAAAGGGGGTAAATAAGATGACACAAGCCGAGCTTATTCTCAAGTTGATTGAAAAACTTTTAGAAGAAAAAGACAAAAACAACAATCTTCAATCACAAGTAGAAAAAACAAAGAAGAGTAAAGACTAAAATGTGTCATACATAGTCGAAAGTAAGGAAGCTGTTACGAAGCTTCCTTACTTTTTGAACATAAAAAAGTATGTGTAGTTACGATACACATACGAGCAAACAATATACACAATCCGAGCTAGAGTACATTGCTTAATGTAAGTATATAATAGCATAATTTACAAATCTTGTCAAATAATTTTTTTCTTTATTACAATAATTTTAAAAATAATAAACATTGTAAAATATATTGTTAAAGTTCATAGAAACGTTATTATTAAGTTGTCATATATTTATTTTTCTGCTCACCCCAACTGCATAAGAAACCGTAAAGCGACTTGCTTTACTCACGGTGCAATTCGCTAACGGTTTTTAACTTGTCGGTCCCCACCTTAATTCGCTTGAAAAACAAATATATGACAACTTTTATTTAGTTTTTTAAATATGTAAATAAGTTGTAAATTGTAACAATATATTTGTAAAAAAATAAAAAAGTGAGTATAATAAGAAAAAAATACTGGTAAAGGAAAATTTAAAATGCAAGATATGTTAGAAATAGCGGAGAAAATAAATAAAGAGGGTGGACAGTTATACTTAGTTGGTGGAGCTGTTAGAGATAAAATTTTAAATAAACCAACAATAGACGAAGATTACTGTGTAACAGGGCTTACTGTAGAAAAATTTATGCAGTTATTTCCACAAGCAAAAATACAAGGAAAAAGCTTTCCTGTATTTATTTTAAATAATAAAGAAATTGCATTAGCAAGAAAAGAAAGAAAAATAGGGCAAGGGCATAAAGATTTTGAATTTAATACATCTTCTAATATTACCATACAAGAAGATTTAGCAAGAAGAGATTTAACTATAAATAGTATAGCTCAAAATGTGCTGACACAAGAAATAATAGACCCTTTTAATGGAATTAAAGATATAAAAAGCCAAAGCTTAAGAAATACCACAGAGGCATTTTCAGAGGATCCTCTAAGAGTATACCGTACAGCTAGATTTGCGGCTACATTAGAATTTACAGTAGAAGAACAAACATTAAAAGCAATGGAAAAATTGAAACCAGAGTTAAATACTTTATCAAAAGAAAGAGTATTTATTGAATTTAAAAAAGCCTTAGCAAGTAATAAACCATCAATATTTTTTGAGGTATTAAAAAAAGCTAATGTATTAGATGTACATTTTAAAGAAATTTATAATTTAATAGGACAAATACAGCCAGAAAAATATCATCCTGAAGGGGATAGCTATAATCATACTATGATAGTAGTAGATAAAAGTGTAAATTTTACTAATAATTTAGCTATACGTTATAGCTGCCTAGTACACGACTTGGGTAAAGGAGAAACACCAAAAAAAATATTGCCACATCATTATGGGCACGATGAAAAAGGTGTAAAAATAGTAAATAATTTTAGTAGTAAAATAGGGGTACCAAACTCATGGAAAAAATGCGGAAAAACAGCAGCTAAATGGCATATGAAGGCAGGAATTTTTGAACAAATGACACCAAAGAAAAAGGTAGAATTAATAGAAAATGTAGCAAATTCTATGTTAGGCTTAGAAGGAATGAAAATAGTTGTAGCTTGTGATAAATCAAGGCAAGAAAATATATATGACAAAATTACATTTGATACTATAGGAAAAGAATGTTTAAACAAAATAAATGGAGAGTTTATAAACCAAAAATATCCTAATATTAAAGGAGAAGAATTTGGTAAAAAATTACACCAAGAAAGAATAAATTGGATAAAGAAAAATAATTGACAATAATTTATTTTTACATTATTATATAAATAGAAAAAAGAGAAAAAGGAAAGTGAAATATATGCAAAAGAAAAGTATTTTAAAAGGATCAAAAGGCATAATATCCATATATGTTGGAGCTTGCATAGTAACCTTTATAGTTATACTATCAGCTATATATATGGTAGCAGTAGGTGTAAGAAAAAATCAAATAACAACGCTAATAAAAATAAAAGAGGTATATGAAAATGAAAATGCAGAAAAAGTATATCAAGCACAAGTTGATAAGTTAATACCAGCAATAAAAGTATTTGATTATAGTTTTACAGGAAATTTACAAACTTTTACAGCACCAGCTGACGGCGTATATTCTTTTGAAATGGCAGGAGCTTCTGGCTCTCAAGGAAATAATTATAATACATCTTGGAGTGATACTGGAGGAAAAGGAGCAAAAATTGTAGCGACATTTACATTAAAAAAAGGTGATGTAGTAGATTTAATTATTGGAGGACAAGGAACTTGTACAAACGCAATCGCAAATGATGGAACATCAGGAGGAGGAGGAGGAGGGAGTTTTGCTTTCAAGAGAATTTCCTCTATAACAGATACAAGATATCAGTTTACTAAAGGAACCACTAATTATGAAACTTTATTAGCTGTTGCAGGTGGAAGTGGTAGTGAAGATGCTGGATATAGAATAAATACTAATAAAAGAGATCCTATTGTTGGGTATGATGGACAAGCAGCAAGTTATAAATCGCCTAATAATTTTACAGCATATTCAACAACAACAAATGCTGGAACAACAAGTTCAAGTATAACAAATGTAATGGGAATTTCACAATTTATTTCTTATGATGCGAAAGGTTCTTTTTATACTCGTAATAGTGGACGCGCACAAGGCGGCTATGGAGGAGGCGGCTCTACTGACGATAACTGCACTTATGGTGGTGGATGGTGTAAAGGTACAAACACATACCAAACCAATAGCTGGTCATTAGATACTTCAGCAACTGGAACAGATGGAGCGAACACTGGTAACGGATATGCTAAAATTACATGGCTAAGGCTTGAATAAAATAAAAAAATAAAAAGTTATATTCACTGGTAACTTTTTATTTTTTTTCTTTAGACATTGACCTTTTTAGTATTTGCGTATATAATATAAATGTTTTAAGTAATGCACTTTTAAAATAAAAGCCAAAAGGAATTGCTTTTAATAAACAGGGAGGAAAATTTATGGGAGAAGTCATAGTAGTTACATCTGGAAAAGGTGGAGTT
Source organism: Clostridia bacterium (assembly GCA_051891195.1). Taxonomy (GTDB): domain Bacteria; phylum Bacillota; class Clostridia; order TANB77; family CAG-508; genus CAG-273. The sequence goes on along the minus strand of JBJFEZ010000061.1, from coordinate 15,214 downwards.
GGAAAAACTACAACAACAGCTAATGTAGGTTCAGCTTTAGCTTTAAGAGGAAAAAAAGTAGTATTAGTTGACACAGACATTGGTCTAAGAAACCTAGATGTTGTAATGGGATTAGAAAATAGAATAGTGTATGACATAGTAGATGTTGTAGAAGAAAAATGTAAATTAAGACAAGCTCTTATTAAAGACAAGCGCTTTGAAGAATTATTTTTACTTCCAGCAGCTCAAACAAGAGATAAAAGTGCAATTAATGAAGAACAAATGAAAGAATTAACAGAAAAATTAAAAGAAGAATTTGACTATATTTTAATAGACTGCCCAGCAGGAATAGAGCAAGGCTTTAAAAATGCCATTGCAGGAGCAAGTAGAGCAGTTGTTGTAACAACAGCAGAAATATCTGCTATTCGTGATGCAGACAGAATTATTGGACTATTGGAAGCATCCGAAATAAAAAATCCAGAACTAGTTATTAATCGTCTAAGACCAAATATGGTAAAAAAAGGCGAAATGATGGAGGTTGAAGATATAGTTGATTTATTATCTATTGACTTAATTGGTGTTGTGCCAGATGATGAATACATTATTACACAAACTAATAAAGGAGAGCCAGTTGTAACAAATCATAGAGCACCATCAGGAAAAGCATATATAGAAATAGCTAGCAGAATTTTAGGAGAAAACGTAGAAGTTACTATTCCAGGAAGGAAGAAGGGAGTTTTTACAAAGATAAAAGATTTATTCAGAAAATAATATACTTGGAGGCATAATATGTTTGATAATATAATGAATTTCTTTAAAAAACTTGTAAAAAAAGAAAAAGAAAAAAACAAAGAAAGTTCAGATACAGCAAAAGAAAGATTACATTTGGTTTTAATGCAAGATAGAGCTAACGTATCTGCTGACTTCCTAGAATTAATGAGACAAGAAATAATAGAGGTAATAAAAAAATATATAGATATTGACGAGTCTGCTATTGATGTACATTTAACTAATAAAACAAATGAGGACGGAACTGTTGGAGCACCAGCTTTATATGCAAATATTCCAATAGTTACAATAAAAAATGAAGCAAGAAAGTTAAATGTGCCAAATAAAGAAAAACAAGAAGAAAAAAGCAGTAATAAAGAGACAAAAGAAAATAAAGACGAAAAAGAAGAGAAACCCAAAGAAGATGGCCAAGAAACAAAAGAACTAAATGACAAAACTGAAAATAAAGCAGAAGAACAAACAGAACAACAAGAAAATAAGCAAGATGAACAAGCAAACAATAAAACACAAGAAAACCGTCAAGAAGAGAATAATATAGAAGAAAAACAAGATAATAAAGAAGAAAATAAAATACAAGGAGAAAATATAGAAACTACAAAAGATAATACGGTAGAAGAAGATAAAAAAGAAGAAGCAACATCAAACAATTAATTTATTATAGAGGATAACAATGAAAAAAAAGATGTTAAAAAATATTGAGTGGGGAATTTTAATATGCACTGAAATACTTATAATAATAGGTTTAATTGCATTATTTTCTGCCACTCAAAATTCAGATTATGAAGAATTAAAAAAGCAAATAACGTGGCTTGCTATTAGTGTACCAATAATGATAATAGTAGTTTTAATAGACTATGAAATACTAGCTAAAATTTCTCCTGTTATTTATGGGTTAAGTATAGTTTTGCTTATAGGGGTACTTTTTACTCAGCCAATAAATGGAGCTACTAGCTGGTATAGCATAGGTCCATTTTCTTTTCAGCCTGCAGAATTCACTAAAATTGCAGTAGTGCTATTTACATCATCTGTGATAGTAAAAATACAAAAAGATGATAAAAATGGAGTAAATAATATATTAAAACTTGGATTAATTACTTTGTGCGTAATAGTACCAACATTATTAATAATAAAACAGCCCGATTATGGAACAGCTATAGCATTTATTTTTGCTTTGGCATTTATGTTATTTGTAGCAAATATAGATAAAAAATATATTATTGCAGTAGCATTATTGGTTGTTATATTAGTGCCAATAGCATACTTTTTTATATTGCCAGAACACGCAAAATCTAGAATTGACGTATATTTAAACCCAGACTTAGACCCAAGAGGGGCAGGCTATAACATTATTCAATCAAAACTTGCAATAGGAGCAGGGCAATTATTTGGGATGGGATTGCTAAAAGGAAATCAAACTCAATTAGGGTACTTATACCCAAAAACTACAGATTTTATATTTGCTGTAATTGGAGAAGAAATGGGCTTCATTATAGCTGGAGCAGTAATAATTTTATATGTTGTATTAATAACAAAATCTATACAGGTAGCTAAAACTGCAAAGGACAGTTTAGGAACATATATAGCTACAGGAATAACAGGAATATTTTTCTTTCATATGTTAGAAAATATAGGAATGACAATGGGATTACTACCAATTACAGGAATTCCTTTACCATTTGTTAGCTATGGAGGAAGTTCAATGCTTACAAATTTAATTTTAATTGCTATTTTATTAAATATTAGTGGGCGTAGAAAAAAGTCATTGTTTGCTGAATAAAAAAATTATATTATATAGGAAAAAAATATGTATTTAAAAGAGCTAAAAATAGGAGAAATAAAATTAAAAAACAATATATTATTAGCACCTATGGCAGGAATAACAAACCTGCCATTTCGTTTAATATGTGAAAAATATAATCCAGGATTAGTATGCACAGAAATGGTAAGCAGTAAAGGCTTATTATACAATGATGTAAAGACTAACTTACTATTAAATATGGAAAATGAAAAAAGACCAGTAGCTGCTCAAATATTTGGAAATGATGTAGAAGCTATGGCACATAGTGCAAAACAAGTAAGTAAAATAGCAGATATAATAGATATAAATATGGGATGCCCTGCTCCAAAAGTAGTAAAAAATGGAGATGGAAGCAAGCTTATGCTAGACTTAAAATTGGCAGGAGATATTATAGAAGCAGTAGTACAAAGCTCAACAGTTCCTGTCACAATAAAAATGAGAAAAGGCTGGGATGAAAAAAATATAGTTGCAGTTGAACTTGCAAAAATAGCACAAGAAAAAGGTGCTAAGGCTATAACTGTTCATGGAAGGACAAGAGAGCAGTTTTATACAGGCGTAGCTGACTGGGAGATTATAAAAAAAGTAAAACAAGAAGTAAGTATTCCAGTAATACGGAAATGGAGATATAAAAACAAAAGAAGATGCAATAAAAATATTTGAACAAACAAATGTAGATGGAATAATGATAGGAAGAGCAAGTATAGGAAATCCTTGGATTTTTAGAGAAATCATAGAACATTTAAATGGTAGCGAAATTACAAAAGTAAGCAAAGAAGAAAAATTGCAAACTATATTGCAGCATATTGATTTACAAGTTAAATATTTAGATGAAAATACAGGTATAAAAGAAATGAGAAAATATATGACGTATTATTTAAAAGGCTTACCAAATGCAACAGAAATACGCCAAAAAGTAAATCAAATAGAAACAAAACAAGAATTAGAAAACTGTATAAAAGAATATTTACAAAAAATGTAAAAAACATTGATTGATATAGAAAAATTTTATATAATAGTTATATCCTTTTTCTCAAAGGAAATCTTTAAGAAAGGGGGAAAGCTAAATGACTTCATTTGAATTAATCTGGCGACTTATTATATTGCTGTTAAGTACATATAATGATGAAGCAGATGACAGAAAAGATTAGAAATAATCTGTAGGAGAGTATGCAACTGCTCTCCTATTTTTTGAGGTCAAAAAAAGAACTAAATGTTGCAACCCATTTAGTTCAAAAGCTATCTGACTTCATTTGATAACTTAAGTTAAATATAGTATACTACTTTTTCTATTATATGTCAATATAATTTTTTTATGCATATGGTAAAAACTGGTGAATATAGATTAAAAAGAATAATTTTAGGAGTTGATAGAATGAAAAACAAAAAAATAATACCTATTATTGTAATTGCTGTAATATTAATAATTTCAATAACAATTTATATTTTTTATAAAAATGCTAATAAAAATTTAAATTTGGGAAATAATTTAACTAACAAAACAAATCAAGAAGTTGAAGAATATATTTTAAATATTAGCTCATATGAGGCAGAAATTGAAGTTGAATTAGAAGGTAATAAAAATAATACAAAATATAAAATAAAGCAAAGTTATATTAGCCCAAACATAGAAAAGCAAACTGTATTGGAACCTAGTAATATTAGTGGATTAGAAACAACATATAATGGAAATGTACTTACAATAAATAATACCAAGTTAAACTTAAGTACGGTTTACCAGAACTATCCATATATAGCAAATAATTTCCTATGGCTTAATTCTTTTATAGAAGATTATAAAGCGGCTAAGAATTCAGAAACAAATAATAAACTGTACGAAGAAAATAATATGGTTGTTATGGAAGTAACATTATCACAACAAAATCCATATATTTCACACAAAAAACTATTTATTGACAAAGCAACAGGTAAAATTTCAAAATTAGTTGTACAAGATAAGAACCAAAAAAATATAGTTTACATATTATATAATGAGATAAAAATAAATAGTTTAAAAGAACAGGAGATATTGGCTTTTAAGTTAGAAGATATTACAATAGGACAATATTAAAACAAAAAATATCTACTATTTTAACTATATTTTTATCTTTGCTAATCCTTAAAATATATCAAAATAAGAAACAATTAGGAGTGAAGAAAAATGGTAGTAAAAAGAGGAGATATGTTTTATGCAGACTTAAGTCCAGTAATAGGTTCTGAACAAGGTGGAATTAGGCCCGTATTAATAATACAAAATGATATAGGCAACAAACATAGCCCAACAGTAATTGCAGCAGCAATTACGTCACAAACAGGAAAAGCAAAGTTACCAACCCATATTGAAATAGAACCAGAAAAAAGTGGATTAAAAGCAGATTCTGTTATATTAACAGAACAAATACGAACTATAGATAAAAGCAGATTAAAAGAAAAAATAGGTCATATTGACGATGACAGTATTATGTCTCAAATAAATAATGCATTAAATGTAAGTTTAGGAACTTTTCTTTAAAAACTATGAATATAATTGGTAATTATTGTATATAATGTTTTTAAAATAGTAAATTTAAAAAGCAAAGGAGAAAAAATGTACGAGAATTATCAAAAAGAAACTGTGGTACAAGATAAAACTGAAGATGAGAAAAAAGCAGAAATTATTATTAGTTTAATAAAAGCTAAAAAAGAACTAAACTTAGCAACTAAAAATTTTGAAACTGCAGAGGAGGGACTAATAGATTACTACACGTATCAAATTAAAGCAAGTAAAAGCAAATTAGATTTTTTAGTTTTAAAAGCAAGAGATAAGGGATTGTCTCTAAATATGATTGAAGAAATATATTTTAAGAAAAATCAAGTAGGATAAGTAATAATTGTCCAATTTTTATCATAAGTATTATTAAAGGTATGGTGATAAAAATTGGATTTTTCTAATGTTTTAATTATTTTAGGATGTATAATAGTTTTATGGATTATAGGCAAAATATTTGCTGTGCCACTAAAGGCTATTGTTAAACTAATAATAAATTCAGTTTTAGGGGCATTACTTATATTTGTAATAAACCTAGTAGGGTCAGTATGGGGATTTCATATAGGCATTAATGTTGGTACATCATTATTAGTAGGCCTTTTGGGTTTGCCAGGTGCAATATTACTAATTATACTAAAGCTATTTATATAGAAAAGGAGTTTTACTTGGTAAGTCTCCGAAACATCTGTAAAATACATACTACTTGATTAACTTGTTCAAACTAAGTATATTGCATAAGTGCAGACCGCGTAAGCGACCAAACGGAGTAGCTTTGCTACGAAGTGCGAATTGGAGCAGTTTTCCTACTAGTATGTGCAGAAAATCGTAGATTTTCTTGCACAATCGGAAATCTGCGACACCAAGGTCAAACGTTGCAATATACTTAGTTTGAAGTATATTTTTATTCAACTGTAACAGACTTAGCTAAATTTCTTGGCTTATCTACATCTAACCCCTTATTTTTAGCAATATAGTAAGAAAGAAATTGAAGAGGAATTACTGAAAGAATAGGAGATATAATACTATCAGTTTCTGGAATATTTATAACAAAATTAAAGTTTGCATTGTTTAATTTTTGGTTTGTTATAACTAAAGTTTTAGCTCCTCTTGTTATAACCTCTTGAACATTGCTAAGAGTTTTTTCTACTAAATTGCTATTTGTTATAATACTAATTACAGTTACTCCATTTTCAATTAATGCAATAGGACCGTGTTTAAGTTCTCCTGCTGCATATGCTTCAGAGTGAATGTATGAAATTTCTTTTAGCTTTAAAGAGCCTTCCATTGCTACATTATAATCTGTGCCTCTTCCTAAAAAGTACATATCGTGTTCGGTGTAAACTTTTTTTGCAAATTCTTGTATAGCATTTGTTTCATTTAATACTACTTCAATTTTGGCTGGTAAATCTAAAATGTCAGTTTTTAACTTATTTATATATTCTTTATCACAAGTACCTAAAACTTCAGCAAAATATATAGCTAAAATTACCATTAAAACAACTTGAGAGGTATAAGCTTTAGTAGAAGCAACAGCAATTTCAGGACCTGCGTGAGTATAAATAGTATAATCTGCTTCACGTGTAATAGAACTTCCAATTACATTGGAAACAGCTAAAGTTTTGGCACCTTTTGATTTGGCTAATTTCAAGGCTGCTATTGTATCTGCTGTTTCACCAGATTGACTAATATAAATGCAAAGTGTTTTTTCATCAATAATAGGTTCACAATAGCGAAATTCTGAAGCTATTTCTACTTTTGTTGGTATTTTACAAAGTTTTTCAATAGCACTTTTACCCACTAAACCTGCATGCATAGCTGTACCGCAAGCAACTATATAAATTTTATTAATTGATTTTAAGTATTCAGGTGTAAGGTTAATATCATCAAAACTACATTTTTCACTAAGTTCAAACCTAGAGCCAATAGTTTCACGAATTGCATTTGACTGTTCATAAATTTCTTTTAACATATAATCTTCATATCCATTTTTTTCGGCAGCACTAGCATCCCATTTAATATTTTTAATGGCTTTATTGTGCTCAGATAAAAAGCTATCGTAAAAATTAATATTATCTTTATAAACAACAGCATATTCGTTATCTTCTAACAAATAAAATTCTTTCGTGTGAGAAAGTATTGCAGGAATATCAGATGCAATAAAATTTTCTCCATTTCCTTTTCCTATAACTAAAGGACTATCTTTTCGTACTACTATAATTTTATCAGGATACAAACTAGAAATTATTTCTAAAGCATAACTTCCTTTTAACTTATCAACAGCAGACTTAACTGCTTTTAAAAATTTGTTATTATCAGAAGTTCCATTAGTATAATAATAGTGAATTAAATTAGGAATTACCTCTGTATCTGTTTGAGACCAAAAGTGATAACCTTTAGAAATTAAAAATTCTCTTAATTCATTGTAATTTTCAATAATACCATTATGAACAACGGCAAATTCACCGCTATTATCCATATGTGGATGTGAATTTTCTTTAGCTGGCCTTCCGTGAGTTGCCCATCTAGTATGAGCAATACCTATGTTAGATTTTAAATCTGAAATACCAGAAATATTCTTTAAATTTGAAACTCTACCTTTATCTTTCATAACATTAATTTTGCCATTTTCTATAACAGCAATACCTGCTGAATCATATCCTCTATATTCTAAACATAGCAAACCATCAATTAAAACTGTAGTTGCTTTTTTATTTCCTATGTAACCTACAATGCCACACATAAATTTCCTCCTAAAACATAATCTGTTTAATGTTAATATATTACTATAAAAAATAAAATGTGTCAAAATTTTTGTAAAATAAAGCAAAGTATGGTACAATATATATTGTTAGGGGGAATTTTTAAAATTGTTTAATATAGAAGAAGAACTAAAAAAGTTACCAGACAAACCGGGTGTATATATTATGCATGACAAAGATGACAAAATTATATATGTAGGAAAAGCAGTTTCTCTAAAAAATAGAGTAAAGCAATATTTTAGAAAAAACAATAAAACAAAAAGAATAGAAAATATGGTGTCTTTAATTGATCATTTTGAATATATAGTAACAGATAATGAATCAGAGGCACTTATTTTAGAGTGCAATTTAATAAAAAAGAATATGCCTAAATTTAATGTTTTATTAAAAGATGATAAAACATACCCATATATAAAAGTTAATACAAAATCAAAATTTCCCAATATATATTTAACTAGAAGAATTTTAAACGATGGAGCTAGATATTTTGGACCATATGCAAGTAGTGGAAGTGCCAAGGAAATGCTAGATTTTATTAATTCAAAATATCAAATTAGAAGATGCAAAGAAATGAATACAAAAGGTAGAGCTTGCTTAAACTATCACATAAAAAAATGTGCTGGTCCATGTATTGGTAAAATTTCTGAAGAAGAGTATAACAAACAAATAAGTCAAATTATAAGCATATTAGAAGGGAACACTAATAAAATAATAAAAGATATAGACAATGAAATTGCTGAGGCATCTAATAAATTAGAATTTGAAAAAGCTGCGCAGCTAAGAGATAAAAAATATGCTATTCAAAGAATTACAAATGAAAAACAAAAAGTTTCTAATTTATCTGAACATGACATTGATGTAATAGGAATTGCTAGAAGTAATATACAAGTCTGTATTGAAATATTTTTCATCCGTTCAAGTAAAATGGTAGAAAGACATCATTATTTTTTAAATGATTTGCAAGATGAATCTGACAAAGAAATATTATCTAATTTTATTAAACAATATTATATTAATAGTATTATTTTGCCAAATAAAATTATGATAAAAGAAGACATTGAAGATAAGCAATTATTAGAAAAATGGCTTTCTGAAAAAGCAGGACGAAAAGTAGAAATAAAAACACCACAAAAAGGTGAAAAATTAAAATTAGTAGAAATGGCAGAAAAAAATGCAACAATTACTTTATCTAATAAAGAAAAAGATAAATATAGTGCTGTAAATGAGCTAAAAGATATATTAAATTTAAATAAATTACCACGCAAAATTGAAGGTTATGATATATCAAATATTTCAGGTCAGTATATAGTGGCTGCAATGTGTGTACTAAAAGATGGAGAAATAAAGAAGAATTTATCAAGAAAGTTTAAAATAAAAAGTGTAATAAATCAAGATGACCCTAAATGTATGCTAGAAACTATAGAAAGAAGACTAAAACATTCTATAGATAACCCAAACGGGGCTTTTGGAGAAATACCTGATGTGATATTTGTGGATGGCGGAATCACACAGATAAATGCTGCCAAACAAGCAATAAAAAAATATAATTTAAATATTCCTGTATATGGAATGGTAAAAGATGATAAACACTCTACAAAAGCTCTTATAAATGATAAAAGAGAAGAAATTAGTTTATCAGAAGAATTAAAGAACTTAATAACTGCATTTCAAGATACTATTCATAATACAGCTATTGAGTATCACAGAAGTTTAAGGGATAAGGAGATTACACATTCCGAACTAGACAATATAAAAGGAATAGGAGAAGCTAAAAAGGGGAAGCTTTTAAAAAAATTTGGCTCAGTTTCAAATATAAAAAAGGCTTCTTATGAAGAAATTTCGCAGGTTTCAGGAATAAATTTAGAGCTTGCCAAAAGTATAAAAGATACTTTAAATAAAAAATCGAAAAGTAGTACAATTTGAAATACGATTTTTATCATAAAATCCGAATAAGAGCATAAGTATATAATATGAAAATAAACATAGGAGGATTTTATGGAGTATACAAAAGATTTGATTTTAAATGTACGTTATGATGAGGCGGGAAGTAAGTTTAAGATAAGGCACAATGCTTGGACAAGCAGTTTAATTAAAAAAACAAAAATTAATAAAACTGTTATGGCTAGTTTAATTGGATTGTTAACGTTTATGTTAATTGATGGGGTGTTGTTAATTAATTTTATACGTGTTTTAGAAAGTGTCTAACATATAATAAGGTAAAAAATCACAAATTTTAGCATTAGTAATATAATACTTTTTTATCGCTCCAACCCCCAACTGCGAAGAAACCGCAATCGGATTGCTATTACAAAATCAAGTTGCTATCCGTGCAATCCTTCAGCGGTTTCTACATTGTCGGTCCCCACGAAACCACGCTCTAAAAAAGTATTATATTACTAATGCTATAAAGAGTAGAAATTTTAACGTTATTATTTGTGATATATAGATATTATTTATTAATACATATAAATTTAAAAATTAAGAAAGGAAAAGTAATAATGAATGTAGCAAAAAATTGGGAAGATTATGAAATATTAGATATGGCAAATGGAGAAAAACTAGAAAGATGGAAAAATGTTATTTTAGTTAGGCCAGATCCACAAATAATATGGAAGCAAAAAAGTTTTCCAGAAAAGTGGAAAAATGTTAATGCAAAATATCATAGAAGTCAGACCGGTGGAGGAAATTGGGAATACAATAAAAAAATGCCTGAGTCTTGGAAAATTAAATATAAAGACTTAACATTTCAAATTAAGCCAATGGGTTTTAAACACACTGGGCTATTTCCAGAACAAGCGGTAAATTGGGACTGGATGATTGAAAAAATAAAAAAAGCAAATAGACCTATTAAAGTATTAAATTTATTTGCATATACAGGTGGAGCAACAGTTGCTTGTAGCTATGCTGGTGCTCAGGTTTGTCACGTTGATAGCTCAAAGGGAATGGTAGCTTGGGCAAAAGAAAATATACAGGCTTCAGGTTTACAAGATAGACCAGTTAGATATATAGTAGATGATGTTTTTAAGTTTGTTAATAGAGAAATAAAAAGAAATAACAAATATGATGCAATAATTATGGATCCGCCATCATATGGAAGAGGCTCAAATGGAGAAGTGTGGAAGTTTGAAGAAAATTTAACGCAGTTAGTAGAACTATGCTCAAAAGTATTGTCAGATAATCCATTGTTCTTTTTAATAAATTCATATACTACAGGTATATCAAGCACTGTTTTGCAAAACATAATAGAGCTTTGTGTTGCCACAAAATATAAAGGAAAATTATCAAGTGGTGAAATAGGACTTCCAATGACTGGGTCTAATTTAATTTTACCTTGTGGTATTTATGGAAGATGGGAGAACTAATTAATGCAAAAATTAAAAGTAATATATGAAGATAACCATATAATAGTAGTAGAAAAACCAGTAAATATACCTTCTCAAGCAGATAAAACAGAAGATATGGATTTACTCAGCCTAATAAAACAATATTTAAAAGAAAAATACAACAAACCAGGAAATGTATATTTAGGTTTAGTACATAGGCTGGACAGACCAGTAGGACGGAGTAATGGTATTTGCCAAAACTTCAAAGGCGGCAGCTAGATTAAGTAATCAAGTAAGAGAAAAACAATTTCAGAAACAATATTTGGTAATAGCTAATGGAAAAATGGAAAAGCAAAAAGGAACTTTGCAAGACTATTTATTAAAAAATGAAAAAAACAATATGAGTAAAGTAGTAAAAGAAGGCACTAAAAATAGTAAATTGGCCATATTAGATTATGAAGTTTTAAAATATGATGAAGAAATAAATTTATCAGTACTAAAAGTTAATTTGCATACAGGTAGACACCATCAAATAAGGGTACAATTATCAAGCAGAAACCATAGCATATATGGAGATCAAAAATATGGTGGAAGAGGTCACGGCAAACAAATCGCTCTTTGGGCCTATAATTTAAAAATTTATCATCCTATTACAAATGAACTTATGGAATTTAAGTGTATACCAGAAAAAATAGGAAGTTGGAAAATATTAGAGGAAATTGAATTGTAAAATTCAGTTTCTTTTTTTTTAACCAATTTTATAAAAAAGCCAAAAAAGAATATTAAAATTAAAAACGACAATTTTTATATTTGATTTTTAAAATTTGATAAAAAAATTCATAAAATAAATAATTTAAAAGATAAAATAAAACCAACATAAGATTTGAGGTAAATAAAATGATTGATAAATTTTGTGATTGGCTAACTAATAAAATAAAAGAAAAAGTAACAGACATTGATGAAGAAAAGGAATTAGTTATCAATTTTGGAATTAGATTAATTTTTGGAGAATTGCCTAAAATTTTAGTATTATTTATTATTGGATTTTTATTGAACATAGGATGGTATACATTGCTTTTATTTACATTAATTGCTCCATATAGAAGCTTTACAGGAGGTTTTCATTTGAAAACACATACGGGGTGCATGATTACAACAAGTATATTATACCTTGCTCCAATTATAATAGCAAAAAACGTTCAAGTTAAGCAGCCAATTATTTTATACACACTAGCAGTATTAATTGCAATATTTAGTATTATTATAATTGCTAAATATGCTCCAGCAGATACTGAAAATATGCCAATTTTAAGCAAAAAGGAAAGAAAAAGTAAAAAAACTAAAGCATATGTAACTTTAATAATTTTACTAGGAATTATTCTTTTAAACCCAAATTATATTGTTTCATATATGTTAATTTTTGGAGTGCTTTTACAAAATTTAACAGTTTTACCAATTTCATATAAATTAACTAATAGTAAATATGGATATCAAGTTTATACAGAAGAAACAACTTAAATATGTTAATAATGCATTAGCCGGCAATGCTTATTATATAAATTTTTTTAAGGGGGAATACAAATGTTAAAATTATTAGCAAAAGTAGCTGAAAAATATGCAAAATCTACCAATACTGCATGCTGGGTTTTTGGTCTTGCGCATCAACCAAAAATGCCTGCATCACTAATAAAAAAAGATTAATTTAAAAACACCTTAAAACAATAAAAATGACAAAATTAAAAGTAGAACCTTAACGCGAACAAGGCTCTACTTTTTTGTTTTTAATAATATATTTCAAATTGTTGTATAAAGAATTCTTCATTTTTAGTAGTAAATAAGTTTAAGTTGTTATTTCTTTTTAAAATTTGTCTTATTTCCCATAATCCTAAGCCACTATTAGTTTTCTTTGACTTAGTAGAAAAATCTTTTTCAAAAATTTTATCTATATTAATATCCTTATTTTTATATGTATTTTCAATTATCATAACTAATCTATTACGGTTTGCTTCTTTACGAAAACTAACATGAATTACCTTTTCTTCACATTCAGAGGCAGCTTCTATGGCATTATCCATTAAAATACCTAAAATTCTAGTAAATTCATAAATTTTCATATATTTTTCAATATTATTTAAATCCATAAAAATTCCTAAATTAATTTGTACACCAATTTCATCTGCTTTATGATACTTAGTTGCAAGTACATTATAAATAGCAGGATGATTAATAACTGCTGGATTTAATGCGGTTAAGTTATTTACACGTCCACAATCTTGAAGCAGTTGCTTATAATATTTTTTAAGTCCTTCTAAATCACCTCTATCAACATAACCACCAATGCCTTGTACAATATTATGAAAATCATGTTTAAAACCCCTCATACTATCGTGCAAAATAGTTAAAGTTTTATTATAAAGTTGAGCTTCTTCTAAATCTCTAGAAGTAGTATCTAGTTTTGAAGTACTTAATAAACTATAAATACTAATAGTAAAATAAGCGCATATACTTAAAATACTAATAACTGTAATATAAATTGGCATTTTATCACTATAAAATGCTAACAAATAAAATTGAGTGCCAATAGCTAAAATACCCAAAAATGTATTTATAAAAAATAAAATTTTATTTTTCTTAGTCATATTTTCTAAATTAATACTAAATTTAAAATATCTAATAACTCTATAAATTAGATAAATACATAAATATATACTAAAAGTGAATATGAATCTATATATAGGTATATACATAACATTATCATAAGGAATATTTAAAACAGATAAATAAAATTTAAACATAAATAATTCTAAAACACTACTTAAAGCTATTGCAATAAACTCAGAAATAAAAGACTTTAAGAAAGATGTTCTTAAAATAAATTTAATAGAACATATGATAAAAATGATGTTAAGAAAAACACCATATGGATCAGGTATAAAAGTTCTTGATAAAAAAGCAATTAAGCCAAGTAATATTACATATAATATTTCTATTTTACGAGTTGTCGAAATAGAAAATATTGTAGTAAATAATTTCATATTAACAAAAACTTCAATAAAGCAAGATAAAATACCTATTATACTTAACGCTGTTTCATTTGGTGTGGTTAAAGCTGTCCAAATTGTTTGAAAAATTTCCATTTTTAAATACCTCCATAAATTCATTTTTATATTTGGGTCCAATATAGCATTTAAGCTTAGGATTATTATTAAAATAAACAATATTGCTAGAAGACTCTATGTCTGTAACTTTTTCTGTATTTACAATATAAGATTTGTGACATTGAATAAATTGCTTAGATAATTGTGGGAATATTTTCTTAAAAGAGCTATAAGTCTCATAATCTCTAGTATCTGTATGAAAAATTACCTTCATTCCATTCTTTTGAATATATTGAATACCATCTTGCTTAATAATTGTTTTATTATTATCTAATCTAACAAATTTAGAACAGACACCAGAAACATCTTCAAATAACCTAGTTATAGTATCTGATAATCTTTCAACAGTTATAGGTTTTGGTAAATAGTCAAAAGTTTTATACTTATATGCCATTAAACCATATTCTAAATGAGCAGTAGTAAAAATAATATATACATTTTTATCTTTTTTACGAATCATATTAGCTAAATCTAATCCAGAAATTTTTGATTTTAAATCAATATCTAAAATAACTACATTAACATTATGTTTTCTAATATAATTTATAAGTTCTTCTGGATTTGTAGTACTAAGAACTATTTGAGCATCAAAATTATTATTAACTAAAACTGACTCTAACATTTTTTCTAATTTCTTAAGAACGTTAAAGTTGTCATCACATAATACAAAATCTAACATATCTTATCCCCCACGTAAAAGCCATAATAATTATGAACAAATTAAATTCGACAAAAACATACAGCATTACCTAATTTTTTCCAATTATGTATTAAATATAATATAAAAGAAAATTACTGTCAAGAAATTTTTGAAAAAAATAAAATAATAATTATAGGTTTACAATAGATATGTCACACTAAAATATAAAAAAGGAAATACCAAT
>JBJFEZ010000060.1:0-24847 GCA_051891195.1 Clostridia bacterium | reverse complement strand
TAAAAGTAGCAAGAAATATGTATGCAGGAAATAAAGATATAAATAATAATGAAGTTGGAGTAGAAAGCGACTTAATAAATAGTTATGCATGGGATACAGCAATAGTATTTATACAAAAATACTCTAGTAACACAGCATATTCAAAACAAACTTCAGAAAATACTAGTTTAGCAAACACAGGAGAAAGAACAGGAACAACAGATAAAGTATGTAATATATACGATATGGCAAGTAATACTATTGAATGGACAACAGAATATTCCACTGACACGAATATCAGTTATGCTTTTCCTTGCGTGTATAGAGGAGGGTATTACGACAACAGCTTCAGCTACACAGCATACAGGGACGACAACGATGCGACTAACAGCTACTACGACTTCTTCTCTTTCCGCCTCACACTTTATGTAAAGTAGCTCTGAGCCCTGTAGGCAATAAATTAGAAGAAGAAAATACAATAGGAAGTTATGCTAAATTGGTTTAAGAGGCTAATTTAGCGAATCGAAGATACGCGTCACGCGCCCACTAGCGTGGCGCTTTTTCTGTGTTTGCAAGATTTTTAAGCTAAAAAACACAGAAAAAATTAGTTCTGTTCGCTAGACAAGAAAGTAAAAATATACTATACTAAATATTGTAGGAAATGAGAACAAGCAGATGTGGTTTGCCTCCAACAAGGAGGTGAGGCTTATGATAGAAACATTTGTTTTAAAAATGCCAATATTAAATAAATTTAAAAATAATAATAGATTTATAATAAATTGTATGATAAAATATGAAAGAAAAAAGGAACCAAAAATATGAATGATAGAATAGATAAAACAAATTATTATTTAAATATAGCTAAATCAGTTGCAGACAGAAGTACCTGTTTAAGAAAAAAAGCTGGTTGCGTAATAGTAAATAATGATGAAATTGTATCAACAGGTTATAATGGAGCTCCAAGGGGAAGAAAAAATTGCATAGATTTAGGATATTGTACAAAAAAGAAATGCTTTCCGGACGTAAGACACGGAGGCTATGATGCTTGTAGAAGTGTACACGCAGAACAAAATGCTATTATTAGTGCTAGCAGAAAAGATATGATGGGAGGAACATTATACTTAGTTTTATACAAACCAGAAACAGGAGAATATGATGAAGGTTCTAACTCTTGCCAAACTTGTAGAAAACTAATTATAAACAGTGGAATTGAAAAGGTTATAGTAAGAACTAATGAAAAAGAATATTTAGAAATTAAAGTAGATGATTGGATTAATACTGACGATTTATTAGATGGAAAATATACGTATTAATAAAACAGAAGGGAGGAAAAAATGAGTAAACCAATAGTTGCAATTATAGGAAGACCGAATGTAGGAAAATCCACGTTTTTCAACTACGTAGTAGGAAAAAGAATTTCAATAGTGGAAGATACACCAGGTGTTACAAGAGATAGAGTATATGCAGAAGCAAATTGGAGAGGCAGAGAATTTACA
This sequence comes from Clostridia bacterium, assembly GCA_051891195.1. Lineage (GTDB taxonomy): Bacteria > Bacillota > Clostridia > TANB77 > CAG-508 > CAG-273. The sequence continues at coordinate 23,372 of JBJFEZ010000060.1, read as the reverse complement.
TTAATTGATACAGGAGGAATAGAACCAAAATCAGATGATATAATTCTTTCTCAAATGCGTAGACAAGCTAATATTGCAATAGAACTTGCAGATGTAATACTTTTTTTAACAGATATAAAACAAGGAGTTACAGCAGATGACTATGATATTGCATTAATGCTAAAAAAATCTAAAAAACCAGTTATTCTAGTTTGTAACAAATCAGACTCTTTTGGAAAAAAGCCAGATGAATTATATGAATTTTATAACTTAGGGCTAGGTGACCCATATGATGTTTCTTCAGTAAATGCAAAAGGAATAGGAGATGTACTAGATGCAATTTATGACAAACTTCCACCTAAAACACAAGAAGAGGATGACAAAGAAACTATAAAAGTAGCCATTATAGGAAAACCAAATGTGGGAAAATCATCACTAGTTAATAAAATATTAGGAGAAAATAGAGTTATTGTAAGTGATATTGCAGGAACAACAAGAGATGCTATAGACTCAGAATTTGAAAATGAATTTGGAAAATATGTATTTATAGATACAGCAGGAATTCGTAGAAAAAGTAAAGTAAACGATAATTTAGAAAAATATAGTGTTATGAGAAGTTTACTTGCAGTAGAAAGAGCAGATGTATGTATATTAATGCTAGACGCTAAAGAAGGTGTAAGTGCTCAAGATGCAACTATTGCAGGAGAAGCACACGAAGCAGGAAAAGGAATTATAATAGTAGTTAATAAATGGGACGAAATAGAAAAAGACAATAACACAATGGAACAATATAAAAAAGACATATATAACAAATTATCATATTTATCATATGCACCAATTTTATTTATTTCAGCCAAAACTGGACAAAGAGTAGAAAAACTATATGAAATGATAAATATGGTAGCAAGTCAAAATGCACTAAGAGTATCAACATCTGTATTAAACGATGTACTAAATGAAGCAGTAACAATAGTACAACCACCAACAGATAAAGGAAAAAGACTAAAAATATTCTATATGACACAAGCCTCTACTAAACCACCAACATTTGTTGTATTTGTAAATGATAAAGACCTATTTCATTTTTCTTATGAAAGATATTTAATGAATCAAATAAGAAAAGAATTTGGACTAACAGGTACACCAATTAGAATGATTGTTAGAGAAAAGTCAGAAAAATAAAGGAGAGTGATTTAAATGGCAACATACATAATAGTTGCAATAATTGCATATTTAATAGGAAGTGTAAATTTTTCAGTTATTATTAGCAAAAAAATGGCTGGATTTGATGTAAGAGAAAAGGGAAGCGGTAATGCTGGTTCCACAAATGTATTAAGAACTGTAGGAAAAAAAGCAGCAATAATTACATTAATATGTGATATTTTAAAAGGAGTAGTTTCTGTAGCAATAGCTTTATTAGCAGGAAAAATAATAAATGGATTAAATAACGCAGTTTTAGTAGAACTTGCTGGAATCTTTGTTATTTTAGGACACACATTTCCTATATTCTTTAAATTTAAAGGAGGAAAAGGAATAGCTACATCTTTAGGAGTATTATTAATTACAAACTGGCAAATAGGACTAATTTGTTTAGTATTTGCATTAATTTTAATGGCACTAACAAAAATGGTTTCAGTGGGTTCTATTGCAGCAGGAATACTATTTCCAGTACTAGTAGCTTTTATAAATGAAAACTATATTATACCAAAAACTGACTGGTCTTATTTAATATTTAGTATAGCTTTAGCTTTATTAGTTGTATACAATCACAGAGAAAATATAAAAAGAATATTAAATGGAACAGAAAATAAGCTAAGTTTTAAAAAGTAATACAAAGGAGAAAACTAATAATGAAAAATATTTGTATAATTGGAAGCGGAAGCTGGGGATGTGCGCTAGCTATACATGCAGCCAAACAAGGCCATAATGTAAAAATATGGTCATTTGATCAAGAAGAAGCTAATATAATTAACAATCAAAAAAAGTGCAAATTTTTACCAATGGCAACCATACCTGAAAACGTATATTGCACTACTAACATAAAAGAAGCAGTGGAACAAACAGATATTATTTTACACGTTACACCATCTAAATTTTTTAGAGATACATTAAAAAAATATAAAGAATATATTACAAGCCAACCATTAATTATATGTTCTAAAGGGTTTGAATATAGCACATTATCAACATTAAGCCAAGTAGCTAAAGAAGAAGTACCAAATGTTAAAATTGGAGCTTTTTCAGGGCCAAGCCACGCAGAAGAAGTTTGCCTTGAAGTACCTACAGCTATGGTAATTGCCTCTAAATATTGTGACGTACAATATTTAATACAAGACACATTTATGAATGAAAAAATGAGAATATATACTAGCAATGACATAGAAGGTGTTGAATTAGGCGGAGCTTTAAAAAACATAATTGCATTTTGTGCTGGAATTATGGCAGAACTAAATTTAGGAGATAATACTTTTGCAGCATTAATTTCAAGAGGTTTAACAGAAATATCTAGACTAGGTGTAGCAATGGGCGCAGACTATAATACATTTTATGGTTTATCTGGATTAGGAGATTTAATAGTAACTTGCTTAAGTGAACATAGCAGAAACAGAAAAGCCGGGAGATGCATAGGCAAAGGACTTTCTATAGAAGAAACTAAAAAAGAAGTTGGAATGACAATAGAAAGTTTTGAAAATATTGAAATAGCGTATAAATTATCAAAAAAATATAATATTGAAATGCCAATAGTAAATACAGTATATGAGGTATTAAACAATAAATTAACACCAAAAGAAGCTGTTAATAAATTAATGACCCGTGAGAAAAAAAGTGAATAAAAGAATATTTTTTACTATTTTATCCATAATATAAATATATATTATGGATAAATATGTTTAATAAAAATAACTTTTTTTAACATATTTATCAAAAATGAAAGGAAGACAAAAATGGAAAAAGTTATTAATAAAATAAGTAAAAAAGCAATTCAAACATATAGGCAAGCAGCTGAAACTACAGGAAATTTTGCACATAAAATTAGACTAAAAGCAGTAATGGCAGATAATAAATCTCAAATTGAAGATTTATATGAAGAAATTGGCAAAAAAGTATATGAAAAATATATACTAAAAGAAAAAATAGATATAGACAAAGACTTTATAAAAGAATGTTCAATAATAAATATTTTAGCAGATGAAATAGAAGAAATACGTATGGAAATATTAAGCCTAAAAGACTTAAAACAGTGTAAAAACTGCTATTGTGAAATAGATGCTGAATTTAAATATTGCCCTAATTGTGGAGCAAATCAAGATGAAGTAAAAACTGACACAGAGAATAAAGAAGAAAAGGAAGACTAATAAAGAAAGGTGAACAAACTGGATTTGTGTCTTAGAAAAGGAAAGTGAGTAAATATGAAACTAGTTGTACAAAGAGTAAAAAAATCAAATGTAGTAGTAGAAGGAGAATTAATAGGAGAAATAAACCAAGGTTTTATGGTATTAATAGGGGTAGCACCTACAGACACTAAAGAAACTGCAGACTTTTTAGTACAAAAACTAATAAATTTAAGAGTATTTGAAGATGAAAACCAAAAAATGAATTTATCAATAAAAGACATTGACGGGGAGTTACTTTTAATTTCACAATTTACTCTTTATGCAGATTGTAGCCACGGAAATAGACCAAGTTTTATAAATGCTGCAAAACCAGAACTAGCAAATGAACTATACCAATATTTTATAGAACAATGCAAAAAGCAAAATATTAAAAAAGTTGCAACAGGAAAATTCGGAGAAAATATGCAGGTAAGTTTACAAAATGATGGACCTGTAACTATTATATTAGAAAAAGATTAAGAGAGAATAAAAAAATAGCACTGTTCGCTTGATTTTTACTAATAAAACAAGTATAATTTAAAAAGAAGATGAGAGAAGCAGAGTGTGGTGTATCGTTTATCCTACATAGAGAGGAGGCGATGCCTATGTTATTAGAACAAGTTTATTTACTATTTATATACATACTGTTTAGTGAACTTGCAATAGTAACTGCTGTCGCTGTTGCCTTATTTGTAACATTACTTGTTACAATGAGAAAATTAGACGGCAAAAGAAATACACCTCTGCCTGGTCGTTAGAGATGTATTTTAAAACAATATATTTTTAACGATACGCCACAACCCTGTGGTATCTCATCTTCTATAATTATTATACTTGAATAAATTTAAAAAGTCAAATATTTTTTCTAAGTTTAATTTGCAATTTATACTTTAAATAAAAAGCAACCAAACTCTTGCTTTTGGTAATAAATGGTGTTAAAATATAATATGTTAAAATGAAAACCAATAAAAAAGCAAAGTATGTGAAAGATAAGATAGTTTTTAGAGAAATAGGGAAGGTGGAAGCCTATTCTATCCTTTTACAGAAATTTCACTTTTTTAGGTCTTTTTTTGAAGTAAAGTAGAAAAAAGCGCTAGCTACGTTATAGCTATAATAAGGTTAATTATAAATAATTAATAAATTTAGGTGGTACCACGGAAAATCCATTTCGTCCTATAACAGGATGAAATGGATTTTTTTAAAACCAACAGAAAGGAAGGAAAAATATGCAAGAAAAAATTGCTAACATTAAAACTGCAGCATTAGGAGAGATAGAAAATGCAAAAAATGCAAAAGAACTAGATGAAGTAAGAGTTAAATATTTAGGTAAAAAAGGTGAGCTTACTTTAATTTTAAGAAGTATGGGTGGACTTTCACCAGAAGAAAGGCCAGTTATAGGAAGTTTAGTAAATATAGTAAGAGATGAACTAGAAGAAAAAATAAAGCAGGGAGAAAATCATTTTGCAGAATTAGAAATACAAAATAAATTGGCAAGTGAAAACATAGATGTAACTATGCCAAGTAAAAAAACTCAACTTGGAAGTATACACCCAATAACACAAATTATTAAAGATGTAGAAGAAATATTTATAGGAATGGGCTACGAAATAGCTGATGGACCAGAGGTAGAACTTGCAACATATAACTTTGATAAACTAAATACTCCACCAGACCATCCAGCAAGAGATATACAAGACACATTTTATATAACAGATGATATAGTTCTTCGTTCACAAACATCACCAGTACAAGCAAGAGTAATGGAAAGCCAAAAACCACCAATTAAAATAATTTGTCCAGGAACTGTATACCGTTCAGACAGCGTAGATGCAACACACTCTCCAGTATTCCATCAAATTGAAGGTTTAGTAATAGACAAAAATATTTCTATGGCAGACTTAAAAGGAACATTAGCAATGTTTGCTAAAAAATGTTTAGGAGAAAAAACAGAAATTAGATTTAGACCACACCATTTCCCATTTACAGAGCCAAGCGCAGAAGCAGACGTTTCTTGCTTTGTATGTGGTGGAAAAGGATGCAAAGTATGTAAAGGAGAAGGCTGGATAGAACTTTTAGGTTGTGGAATGGTTCATCCAAATGTACTTAGAAATTGCGGAATAGATCCAGAAGAATATTCAGGATTTGCCTTTGGATTTGGTGTAGAAAGAATTGCAATGGCTAAATTTGGAATTGATGATATGCGTTTATTATATGAAAACGACGTTAGATTTCTTAAACAATTTTAAGAATAAATAATTATATGATAATGTTAAGATTACTGGTTTTTGCAATTATTAGTAATATAATACTTTTTTCTCGCTCCAACCCCCAACTGCGAAGAAACCGCAATTGGATTGCTATTAAAAAATTAAATTGCTATCTTTGCAATCCTTCAGCGGTTTCTACCTTGTCGGTCCCCACGAAACCACGCTCCAAAAAAAGTATTATATTACTAATGCAAAAGTTGGGCTTTCTTTTAACATTATTATAAAATTTTGAAAAACTAAATAATAAAAAAATCAGGAGGTAAAAAATGAAAGCAAGTTTAGAATGGCTAAAAGAATATGCCAATATAGATGTAACTGCTAAACAATTAGCAGACACACTTACAATGACAGGCTCTAAAGTAGAAACAGTAGAAGAACAAGGGAACGACATACAAAATGTAGTTGTTGGAAAAATATTAGAAATAAAACCACACCAAGACTCAGACCATTTAGTTGTAACTAAAGTAAATGTAAAAGATGAAATATTACAAATAGTAACAGGAGCAAACAATATTCACGAAGGAGATATAGTTCCAATAGCAAAAGATGGTTCTAAACTTCCTGGCGGAGTAGAAATTAAAACAGGAAAACTAAGAGGAGTTGACTCTTGTGGAATGATGTGCTCTGTAGGAGAATTAGGTCTTGACATTAATAATTACCCAGGTCAAATTGAAAATGGTATTATGATTTTAGACCCTAAAATGGAAAGTGAAATTGGAAAAGATATTAAAGAAGTTTTAGGAATAAATCAAGTAGTACTTGACTTTGAAATTACACCAAATAGACCAGACTGTTTATCTATAGAAGGATTAGGTAGAGAAGTAGCAGCTTCTTTAAATGAGCCTTTTAAGGCACCACGCAAAAACATTGATGAAATGAATGTAGAAAACAAAGAAAGTGTAGAAGGCGTAACAGTTGAAATTACTGCACCAGACCTTTGCTACAGATATATTGCAAGAGTTGTAAAAAATGTAAAAATAGCACCATCTCCAGAATGGATGACAAAAAGATTAAACGCTTGTGGCGTTAGAAGTATTAATAATATTGTAGATATTACAAACTATGTTATGCTAGAAATGGGTCAGCCAATGCACGCATTTGATATAAATTCTATAGAAGGAAAGCATATTACAGTTAGAAGAGCTAATAAAGGAGAAAAAATAACCACATTAGATAACCAAGAAAGAACTTTAACAGAAAATATGCTAGTTATAGCTGACAGCAAAAAGCCAGTAGCTATAGCAGGTGTTATGGGTGGTCAAAATTCAGAAATAGAAAACAACACACAAACTGTAGTATTTGAATCAGCTGTATTTAATGGTGGTAGCATTAGAAAAACTGCAAAAGCAGTAGGCTTAAGAACAGAAGCTTCTAGCCGTTATGAAAAAGGACTATCTCCAGAAAATGCAATAAGAGCAGTAAATCGCGCTGTTGAATTAGTAGAATTATTAGGAGCAGGCGAAGCAGTAGAAGGTAAAGTAGATGTATACCCTACAAAACAAAAAGTAAATAAAATACCACTAGACGTAGAAAGAATAAATAGTTTAATAGGAACGAATTTATCAAAACAACAAATGGTAGAAATACTAGAAAAACTAGAAATGAAGGTTGAAGCGGATACTGTAATTCCGCCATATTTTAGAGAAGATGTAGAACAACTTGCAGATGTAGCAGAAGAAGTGCTAAGATTTTATGGGTATGACAAACTAGGAACTACTTTAATAAACGCAGAAACTACTTTAGGTGGAAGAAATAAAGAACAAAAAATATCAGATGATATAGCTAAATTTTTAGTAAATAGTGGCTTATCTGAAATTTGCACATTTGGATTTTTAAGTGAAAAAGACTTAGCAAAATGCAATATTACAGGAGATAATATTTATTTAAAAGAAGCAATAAGCATTCAAAATCCACTTAGTGAAGATTATAATTTAATGAAAACTACATCTGTACCATCAATGATGCAAATGCTTGCAAACAATAATAATTACAAAAATAAAAATGTAAAATTATTTGATTTATCTAGAATATACCAAAACAAAAATGAAGCAATTCAAAAAGGTGAATTACCACTAGAAAGCAACATTTTAACAATAGGTATGTATAGTGAAGATGAAGATTTTTATACATTAAAAGGAATAGTAGAAAATGTAATAGAAGTAGCAGGTGTTGCAAAATTTGATATAAAAAAAGAAAAAGAAAATGCAATGTATCATCCAGGAAGATGCGCTAACTTTACAGTAGGAAATGATGTAGTTGCAACATTTGGAGAAGCAAACCCACTACTTACTAAAAATTACGATATTACTCAAAGAATACTATTAGCAGAAATTAACTTAGATAAACTTACAAGATATTCTAGAAAAAACAAAAAATATGCTCCAATTACAAAATTTCCTGCTATTGAAAGAGATATAGCAATGGTATTAAATGAAGAGGTTGAAGTTGGAGAAATTGAAAAGATTATTCAAAAGAAAGCTAAGAAAAACTTAGAAGAAGCAAAATTATTTGATGTTTATAGAAGCGAAAAACTAGGACAAAACAAAAAGAGTGTTGCTTATAGTTTAAAATTTAGAGTTCCAGACAGAACATTAAAAGACGAAGAGGTAAATGGCATTATGAAAGAAATTATTGCAGAACTTGAAAAAACTTTAGGCGCAGAATTAAGAAAATAAATAAAAATCCCCGATTTTACGGGGATTTTTTTAAAACTTATCAATCCACTTATTTAAAATGTTTATAGCAATTTCTTTAGTAATATCATTTTTATCAAACAAAGGATTATACTCAACTAAATCAGCAGATTTAATAATATCATTATATTTGGTAATTTCATCTGCTAAAGAATAAGCTTCTTCTAGGTTTAATCCGTTTTTAGCAGGAACAGAAACACCAGGTGCAACTTCTGGGTCTATTATATCTAAATCTAAACTAATATGAACACCATTAGTTCCATTTGAAGCTATATTAAAAGCCTTTTGGCAAATTTCTTCTACACCATATTTTTTAATATCATCAGTAGAAAATACTGTAACACCGCTGTCAATAACATTTCCCCATTCCCAAGGGTCAATATCTCTGCCGCCAACAATAACTGTATTTTTAGGATTAAAAAATGGTCCATTGTGAAAATCTGCTAAAATATTTTTTTCATAATGTGTAGCAACAGCTAAAGGAAGACCATGTAAATTTCCTGTAACAGATGTAGAGTAAGTATTATAATCTGCATGTGAATCAAACCAAATAATACCCAAATTTTTATGCTCTTTAATTGAAGCTAAACTTGAACCAATAGCAGTAATATGGTCACCACCTACAAGTAAAGGAAAGTCTCCATCTTGTATAATTTGGCGTATAACATTATACGAATTTTCATTAAATTCATTAATGCCTTTTAAATTTCTTTTTTCATTTTTGGTGTCTAAATCTTTTACAGCTAAAACTAAGTTATGCATTTTTGTATAATATGCAGTTTTTTCTTCTTCACTCATAGATTCTTCAAAATGTAACTCGTGCATATCTAGTAAAAGCGAGTCAAACTTTTCTACAAAACTATTTATATCTTCATTAGAAGAGCTAACTTGTTTTGCTTCATCAGTTTTTTTAGAACTTTTTAAAATATAATTTTTAGAAATATTGCTTGATTTTAAGTCCTTTGTTAAGGCTTGTGCTCCAAGCTCAGCACCATCAATTTTTAAACCTAAATCTGTGCAGGCACTTATAATTGATACTTTTTTCATTTTGTAACCTTCTTTATTTTATTTTTAACACAACGATGATAATTATCAAACATTGATAAAAAAGATTATAACATAAATTATAAAAAAAGCTAGTATTTTTAAAAAATATTATAATATTATAATATTACTAAATTAATAGTTACGATTTACGGCTTATTATAGCTTATTAATTTGTTGGTTTATACATATAACATTCCTGCGCAAGAAGGTATAATTCAATTATCTGTCACAGCCCGTGTAGTGTGAAGGTTTTCAATTTTTCAAGTGGAGCTTGTGTGGGGACCAACAAACTAAAAACCGTTAGCGAATTGTACGAAAGGTTAAGCAAGGCGCAATACGGTTTCTTGTGTAGTTGGGACGGAACGCAGAAAAATGAAAAACTTTACACTACTAGAGGGCGTTAAGTAAACTTGGTATAACTGTGGTAAGTAGTACTATTTAAGTTCAACCACAGTAACTCCCATTTCACCTTCTCCAAAAGTACCAACACGAAAACTCTTTACATTTGGATGCTTTTTTAAATATAAATGAATACCTTCACGCAATTTTCCAGTTCCTTTGCCGTGAACTATGCGAATAGGAGAAATGTGAGCAACAAAGCAATTATCTATATATTTATCAATTAAAAATATAGCCTCATCAACATTTTGCCCAATAACATTTATTTCAGGCGAAATAGTCTTAGATTTAGACTCTTTATTAGTAGTAACTTTTCCCGTAGGCTGTTTAGAAACAACATTTGTAGATTTTCTTAAATCAGACAATTTTATATTCATTTTCATACTACCAACTTGTACTTGAACTTCATTTGATTTATTTATTTTACTACTTACAATAACTCCATTTGACTGAAGAGAAGGAATATATACACTTAAACCATCCAAAATATCATTTTCAGCTATAGCTTCATAGTTATTATCTATTTCACTATAGTGAACCAAATTTATTTGTTTAATCTTATCATTTAAACTATTTCTTAAATTATTGGCATTTTTTAAATCATTAGAACTGCTAAGCTTATGAATAATTTGTGTAGCTTCTTCTTTAGCAGAAAGCAAAATATCTCTAGCTTCTAATTTGGCATCTTCTATTAACTTAGCTTTCTTCTGTAAAACATCATCTTGCTTTTGTTCTAAACTTTTTCTTAAAATTTCTACTTGCCTTAAATTCTTTTCAATTTCTTCTTTTTGCTTGTCAATTTCTAATTTATTATCATAAATATTTTTTAATAATTCTTCTATTGAAACTCTATCTTCTTTTAAATAATTACCTGCGCTATCCAAAATTACTTTGTTTAAACCTAGTTTTTCACTAATAGCAAAAGCATTGCTTTTACCAGGAATGCCAACTAATAGTTTGTAAGTAGGTTTTAAATTTTCTAAATCAAACTCAAAACTTGCATTTTCAAAACCATCTGTAACTAATGCAAACTCTTTTAATTCTTGATAATGTGTAGTACAACATACTAAACAACTTATATCTTTTAAATATTTTAGTACACTAATTGCAAGAGATGCACCTTCTAATGGGTCTGTACCAGAGCCAAGCTCATCTAATAATACTAAACTATTACTATCAGCCTCATTTGTAATAAACACAATATTTTTCATATGAGAAGAAAAAGTACTAAGAGACTCTTGAATGCTTTGTTCATCTCCAATATCAGCAAAAATATTTGAAAATACACAAATACTACTTTTTTCACTACAAGAAATAGGAATACCTGAATATGCCATAAGTAATAAAAGACCAACAGTTTTTAAAGCAACAGTTTTTCCTCCAGTATTTGGACCTGTAATTAAAAGTGAAATATAATCCTTTCCTAAACTAATATCTATAGGAACAACAGAATTTTTATCTATTAAAGGATGTTTGGCTTTATATAAATCTATGTATTTTTCTTTATTTAAAGCAGGTATAATAGCTGCATTTTCAATACCAAAATGAGCTTTAGCAAAAATTAAATCAAGCTTGCCAACAAGTACTAGATTATTTTTTATCTCTTCAGTATAATCATATAAAGAAGCAGAAAGCATTTGTAAAATTTTTTCAATTTCTAAATCTTCCTCCATTTTTATATGATTTATTTTATTGTTCAATTCAAAAACACTGGTAGGCTCAATATATAAAGTAGAACCACTACTAGAAGTATCGTGAATAAAACCTTTTATATTACTTCTGTATTCTTCTTTAACAGGAATAACATAACGGTTATTACGAATAGTAACTATTGGCTCCATAATGTATTTGGCATAAGTACTAGAATGAATATACCCATTTAATTTATCTTTAACTTCTTGCTCCAATATCTTTCTGTTTTTGCGCAAACTTGCAAGTTTACTAGAAGCATTGTCAGCAACAGTATTTTCATCAACAAGTTTATCAAAAATATTCTTCTCTATAGAAGGGTTTGAATATAAATAAGCAAAATATTTTTCTAAATAATCAAAACAAGTGGTACTATTATCATAGAAATATTCTTTTAAATTTCTAGACATTTTTAAAAGACTAGCAATATCAAGCAAACCCTTAACAGACAATGTCTGACTACTTTCTAATACTTTTATATATTTTTCTAATTCCTCAACTTCAAAAAAAGGAGGAGCTCCTTTTTGATGTAAAAGAGTATCAGCATCTTTAACCTCTAAAAGAAGGAACTTAACTTCTTCATAAGTAAAAGAAGGAACAAGATTATTACATTCATTTTTACCTAAATAAGTTTTACAATAGCTTTGTAAATTGTCAATAATTTTTGTATATTCTAATTTATTTAATAACGCTTCCATAAAAAACTCCTTAAAAACATATACATATTATGCCATAAAATTGCACAAAATACAAGAGTGCCGTTTTGAGTTGTGTCCCCAAAACGACACTTTGTCGTTTTAACAAACGTCCCTAAAACGACACTTTTGTGAAAATAATGTGAATTATTAAATAATATACTTGACAATTAATAACAATAGGTATAAATTATTAGCAGTCTCGAAAAAAGACTGCTAATTTTAAGTCTAAAAAAATAAAATTAGCATATAATAAAACATTGAGAAATACAAAAAGGAGGTAATTTTAATGTTAAAACCATTAGGAGACAGAATCATTGTAAAAATGTTAGAAAAAGAGGAAACAACAAAAAGTGGAATCATTTTATCAAGCAAATCAGAAGAAAAGTCTCAAATTGCAAAAGTGCTAAAGGTAGGAGATGGAACTGATTCAGAAGGAAAGAAAATTGAAATTTGTGTAAAAGAAGGCGATAAGGTAGTATTAAATCAATATGCTGGAACTACAGTAAAATATGAAGGCGAAGAATTAATTATTGTTAAATATAATGATATTTTAGCCGTAGTAGAATAATAATTTAAAAATAATTGCTCTCTTGCGTCGTTAAAATTCATTTGAAACGCGGTTACATACACTTGTATGCGCCCTTGCCTTTCAAATAAATTTTGCCTAGCAATAAAACAATTCTTTTTAAATTATAAAGAATTATAAAAAATAAATTTTAATAGGAGGAAGATTAAAAATGGCAAAAGAAATTAAATTTGGTGAAGAAGCTAGAAAAAGCCTTTTAAATGGCGTTAATAAATTAGCAGATACAGTAAAAGTAACATTAGGTCCAAAAGGTAGAAATGTAGTTTTGGACAAAAAATTTGGAGCACCACTAATTACAAATGATGGTGTAACTATAGCAAAAGAAATTGAATTAGATGACCCATTTGAAAATATGGGAGCTCAAATAGTAAAAGAAGTTTCTATAAAAACAAATGATATTGCAGGAGATGGAACTACAACAGCTATGGTTTTAGCACAAAATATGATTCGTGAAGGTGTAAAAAACGTAGCAGCAGGTGGAGACCCAATGGCTATTAAAAGAGGTATGGACAAAGCAGCTGCTGTTGCTGTAGATGCTTTAAAAGAATTTAGTGTACAAATAAATGGAAAAGAAGACATAGCAAGAGTTGCAAGTATTTCTGCAGACAATAGAGAAGTTGGAGAACTTATATCTGAAGCAATGGAAAGAGTTTCTAAAGATGGCGTAATTACTATAGAAGAGTCTAAAACATCTCAAACAGAGTTAAATGTAGTAGAAGGAATGCAATTTAATAAAGGATATGTATCTCCATATATGGTAACTGATACAGAAAAAATGGAAGCTGTTATGGATAATCCATATATACTTATTACTGACAAAAAAATAAGCAATATTCAAGAAATTTTACCATTACTAGAAAGTTTAATGCAACAATCAGGCAAACTAGTAATTATATGTGATGATGTAGAAGCAGAAGCATTATCTACTTTAATTTTAAACAAATTAAGAGGAGTTATAAATGTAGTAGCTGTTAAAGCACCTGGCTATGGAGACAAGAGAAAACAAATGCTAGAAGATATAGCTATTTTAACAGGAGGAGAAGTTATTACATCAGACTTAGGACTAGAATTAAAAGAAGCCACTATTGAACAACTAGGTAGAGCAAGACAAATTAAAGTACAAAAAGAAAACACAATAATTGTTGATGGTATGGGAGATAAAGAAGAGATAGCAAAAAGAGTTTCTCTATTAAAAGCACAAATAGCAGAAGAAAAAAGCGAATACGAAAAAGAAAACCTACAAGAACGTTTAGCTAAAATTGCTGGAGGAGTTGCTGTAATTGGTGTAGGAGCTGCTACTGAAGTTGAAATGAAAGACAGAAAATTAAGAATTGAAGATGCTTTATCTGCAACAAAAGCTGCAGTAGAAGAAGGAATTGTACCAGGTGGTGGAACTGCATATGTAGATATAATTCCAAAAGTAGAAGAACTTGTTTCAAAATTACACGGAGATGAAAGAATAGGTGGAAAAATAATCTTAAGAGCCCTAGAAGAACCGGTAAGACAAATTTCTGTAAATGCTGGTTTAGAACCATCAGTAATTCTAGAAAAAGTAAAAAACAGTCCAGTTGGAGTTGGGTTTAATGCTGCAACAGAAGAATATGTAGATATGAAAAAAGAGGGAATAGTAGATCCTACTAAAGTATCTAGAAGTGCACTTCAAAATGCAGTATCTATTGCATCAATGATATTAACAACAGAAAGTTTGGTAACAGACAAAAAAGAGCCAAATAGTTGCAAATGTAATGAACACGAAGCAACAGGAATGGAAGGAATGTATTAAAAAAAGGAGAGCACAAGCTCTCCTTTTTTATGCAACTGGACTTACTTCAAATTTAATTTCAAAATCTGTAAATTCTTCTAAATGATTCCTTTTCATACAATCTAAATATCTTTCAAACTGCTCTTGAGTTTTGCAAGCTGCTATAATAACAGGGTTAATTTCATAATGAAACATTACATCTATTGCAAATTTAAAAGCATCTATAATAGACTTAGACTCTCTGTCTCTAATAAGAGAATATGCTTCTCTAAACCTTGCAAGAACAGGAAATCTCATATAATAATCTAATGATAATATAAATTCTTTTTTTATTACATCAGAAAAAGAATGGAAATCATTAGGATATTGTTCCAAATATAAAGAAATTTCTTGTTTTGTAAAAGGAAGAAACACTTTATTTAACTTTTCAGAAATTAATAAAATATGATTTTCCTCAATATTTTCAATATTAGGAGCCGATATTTCATCTTGATTTAAATGATTGCGTCCTTTTGATGAAAGCGAAGAATTAGCATTTTTTTCAAAAAGAGCAACATACTCTTTTATATTACTTCTTTGCCAAAAAGTGTCAAATTTAATATTACTTAAAAAAAGCTTTGACTTAACTTCTTCATTTTTAGTCATAAATT
Organism: Clostridia bacterium; assembly: GCA_051891195.1. GTDB lineage: Bacteria > Bacillota > Clostridia > TANB77 > CAG-508 > CAG-273. The sequence goes on along the minus strand of JBJFEZ010000060.1, from coordinate 8,228 downwards.
CATTTAAAACATCTTTAAATTGCATTACTGCATTAACAGTAATACGTGATTCAGAAGCATTGGAAATTGGCATAATAGAGTCGTTCTTTACTTTCTCATAAATAGTATTAAATAACAAAATTAAATTTTGAGTGCTTTCAATATTTTCATTACTTTTTTGAAAAATATCTTGAACCTCTGCTAATACTCCTAAGAATTCTTCGTTAGATTGATCATCTTCTAAACGAGAAATGGCATCTTTTAAGTGGTCAATAAAATTAGCCATAATGTCTCTATGTTCAGTTTCTTTTGTAAGCATTTGATTAAGCTTTTGACTTTCAACATCAATATTTTCAATAAAATTCATTTCTTTTGTGTTTAAATATGGTTTTAACAAATCAATTTGATAGGCATTTATAGTTGCCATAATAATTTCTCCTTTTCTTATGTATAACTCTTATTCTAGTATAACATATAGTGTAAAAAAAAACCATTCCAAAAATATTACATTTTTGTAACAAAAGGACCAAAATGTAACAAAAATGTAACAAAAATGACATTATTCTGTAATTGCAAATTAATGAAAAATGCTTTAAAATTAAAATCAAGGATAAATTAGGAGGTAAAACATATGAAAAAATCAAAGAAAAATTATGCTATTATTGCTTTAATTGTTATTCTTTTAGCACTAGCTATAGGTTATGCTGCTTTTGGTACACAATTAACAATCAATGGTACAGCAGAAGGAACAGGAGACTGGGATGTACATTTTAAATCAGTAAAATTAAAACAATCTGATGGACAAGATGATACAACACATGGAACGGTATCATTTGATGAAACTACTGCCACTGTTGAAGTAAATTTAGCATATCCAGGTGATGCAGTTTTACTAGAAGCTGTTGTTGAAAATTCAGGTACTGTACCAGCTAAATTAAATGAATTTACTGTAACAGGAGCTGATAAAGATTTACTAATAACAGAAACTGGTGCTCCAGCAAAAGGTGAAAAATTAGCAGCAAACGGTGGAACTTGTACATCACAATATGTTATTAAATGGGCAACTGATTCTACAGAAACAGCTTTAAGCAAAACATTTACTATAACATTTGATTATACACAAGACACTACAGAAATTAATATTACACCAAACCATCAAGACGCATAATCATCAATTTAAAGAGAATTTTCTGTTGATGGAAAATTCTCTTTAAACATTATTTATCCTAATTCATTCAATAAAATTAAAAGAGGAAAACAACTATGCAAAAATCAAAAAGTGCAACTATTGCGTTTATAATAGGAATACTCTTTTATGGACTTTTAGCTACATTTCTATTAAGCAAAAAAGTAAACATATTATATTTGTATGTAATTAATCCAATTTTTTGGATATTATTGGTTTGTATATTACGATATTTATTAGGTAAGAATACAGAAAACCATAAATTAAGAAAGCAAATTGTTCAATATACAATTGTAGCAACTTTAGTTTTTATTATTACATATATGCTTTCAGGTCTATTTGTTACTTTTGGTAAAAATCCATACAGTACTACTTTAATAGGCCTATTTCACAATTTATGGATTTTTGGAAGTGTTTTAATTGCCAAAGAATATGTTCGTTACAAGCTAATAAATAATGTATATGATAAAGATAAAGTAAAAATTGCTATTTTTATTTCAATAGTATATGTGATTATAGACCTAGAATTAAGCTATTTTATAGGTAAATCTGTTACAACAATATTAATAGTAAAATATGTTATGCAAACTGTAATTCCAATGATTATTAGAAACATATTATTTTCTTATACTTCTATTTATAGTGATTGGATACCAGGTGCAATATATCAGATATTAACTAATTTATATTATTGGATATCACCAATATTGCCAAAAGCTCCATGGGTTATGACAGCTATTATAGATACAGTTATACCAGCAGTTTTGCTTTTATATATCCGATTTACTAAAAATAAATTAGACATTTTTAGAACAAAAGAAAATATAAGAAATTCTGACCCAAAAAATATTATTCCACTGCTAGTAGTTATTGTTCTTGCTATTTGGTTTGCTACAGGCGTTTTTCCAATTAAACCAATAGCAATAGCATCTGGAAGTATGGAAAAAGAACTATTTGTAGGGGACATTGCTATTATTCAAAAATGTAATGCAAATGATGTTAATGTTGGAGACATTATTGAATATCAAATGGACGGATATACTGTTATTCACAGAATTATAGAAAAAAAACAGAAAAAAGGAGAATATTACTTTATTACAAAAGGAGACAATAATAAGTATCCAGATTCAAAAGAAGTAAGAGAAAATCAACTTATAGGAAAAGTAATTTTTAAAATTAGATATTTAGGATATCCTGCTATTTGGCTACATATTATTCAAGAAAATGAGCAAACTATACAAATAGAAACAGGAAACTAATAATAACTAAAGAAGGAGGTAAAAATGAGAGCTAAGCAAAAAAATAGACTACGCAAATCTACAAAATATATTTATGTTTTAATTGCTATTGCTCTTGCAATTATCTCTTTATTTAATTTACTCTACAACTTATCAGAAAGCAATATGAAAACAAAAACAAAACAGGTTTATCAATATACAAATAAATTTAATTATGATTATTATGTTAATTTAATTGAAAATCAATTTATGAGTAATACTCAAATAACTGATAAAACTTTAGCTTATGTTACTGATTTAATTGATACAATTAATTTAGATTTTAATTATAAATATTTAGCAGATAAAGAGTCTAATTTGCAATATCAATATTCTATTATTGGAAAAATGCAAGTAATTTATACAAAAGATGGAGAAGAACAAAAAATATGGGAAGAAGAAGAAGTTCTCCTAAAAAAAGAAAATTTAGAACAACAAAGCAATAAAATTGACATTAAAGAAAATTTAAAACTAGATTTAAAAGAAAAAAATGAATTATTATATGAATTCAAACAAAAAATGGGAATGTCTATAGATGCCAAATATACAGTTACTTTAAAAGTTGACATTACCACACAAATAGAAGATAAGAGTATACAAGTAAACTATTCACCTACTATTCAAGTAGATTTGGCGGAGAAAACTAGCAAAATAACAGGTGAAAATAATATAGAAGAATCACAATATATTTCAAAAGAATATCAAGTAAATAGTAGTAGAAATGTATTTATGATTATACTAGATGTAATTCTACTCTTTGTTGCAGCAATTATTGTTAAGTATGTAACAAAATCTAAGACAATTCATAGAGTAAAGAACGAATATAGACAAGAACTAAATAGAATATTAAAACTATGCCAAGACAAAATAGTACAAGTAAGTACAAGACCAATGGACAATTTAGAAGATATTGTATATGTTAAGGATTTTGGTGAAATAATAAAAGTATCAGAGGAATTATTTAAACCAATTTTATATTATTTTGATTATGAAAAAGAGGAAGCGTGGTTTAGTGTTATGAGCAGCGGAACAGTTTACCGTTATATTTTGAAAAAATAAAAAAGGAGCAAGATGATGAAATACAAAATTAGAAAAAGAAAAAAGACTTTTAAAACAACGTATTTGTTAGTAATTCTTATAGTTATTCTTATATGTATTTCATCCTCTTATGCCATATGGACTGCAAGACTATATATTAATGGTACAGTAATAGGAGAAAAAACAGAGCCTAGCCTTCCAGTGGAAATTCCAGAACAAGGACAAGATGAGAATGGAGTTACACGTTATAGTGTAAATACAAGTATGCAATGGGGAGGAGTAACTATATATGAGGTAATTTCTGAAACTTATGAAAATAATACTATTACAACAACAATACAACATAAATATAAACAATGGCTTTCTGGAACTAGTCCACAACCAACTATTACTTTAACTATTCCAAATAATAGTGGCTCTGATTTTACAGATGGAAAAATAGAGCTTATAGATAGTCAAGACACAAACTCTATTGTTCAAAATTTATCTTACAATTTATCAAAAACTACTCTTATTAATGGAGATACAACCGATGCAACTATTACCTGTACATTAAAAGGTAATAAAGATGTAGCAGACAACACTCACTATAACTTTGCTATTAGCTATACTGTAGAAGAAACAAGATTTTATTTTTACTATAATTTAATTATATTGCCACGTTAAAAATCACTTCACAAATTTTAGTGAAGTGATTTTAATGGTTTTAAATGATTTATGCTTTACAATTATGTTATATCAAGATATAATAAAGTGAAACTTAAAAAAGAAAGGACTATAATAAAAGATGGAACAAAGAACAGTAGCATTTTGCACTTTAGGCTGTAAAGTAAACCAATATGAAACAAACGCGATGATGCAGAAAATGTGCGAAGCTGGCTACAAAATAGTAGAATTTGAAACAAAAGCAGATGTATATATTATTAATACATGTACAGTAACAAATATGGCAGACAAAAAATCACGACAAATGTTAAGAAGGGTTAAAGAAATAAACTCAAACTCAATATTAGTTGCAGTAGGATGTTATGCACAAGTGGCAAAGGAAAAATTAGAACAAATTCCAGAAATAGATTTAATTTTGGGAATTAACGAAAAAAATGATATTGCAAAATATATAGAAGAAGCAGTTCAAAATAAAACAGAAAACACATATGTATCAGAGGTATTAAATCAAAATGAATTTTTAGATTTTGGAAACATTACTTATACAGAAAAAACAAGAGCTGTAATTAAAGTACAAGATGGCTGTAATCAATTTTGCACATATTGCATTATTCCATATGCAAGAGGACGTATTAGAAGTAGACTACCAGAAAGTGCAATTAAAGAAATTAGTTTAGTAGCAAAAAATGGAATAAAAGAAGTAGTAATAACAGGAATACACGTTGCATCATATGGAAAAGACTTTACTAAAGAAACTTTATCAGAAATATTAAAAGAAAATAATGAAAAAAAAGAATATAAATTAATAGACTTATTAGAAGAAATTCAACAAATAGAAGGAATAGAAAGAATACGTTTAGGATCATTAGAACCTACTTTAATAACAGAAGAATTTGTTAACAGATTAAGTAAATTATCAAAAATATGTGACCACTTTCATTTATCACTTCAAAGTGGATGTGATGAAACGCTAAAAAGAATGAATAGGAAATATACAACAAAACAATTTGAAGAGGCAGTAGAAATATTAAGAAAGGCATATCCACAGGTACATTTAACAACAGACATTATAGTAGGTTTTCCAGGAGAAACAGAAGAAGAATTTAATAAAACATATGAATTTTTAAGCAAAATAAAATTCTATAAAATGCACATATTTAAATATTCGCCTAGGAGTGGAACTGTGGCATCTAGAATGCCAAACCAAATAGATGGAAATATAAAAGAACAAAGAAGTAACAAATTAATTGAGTTATCAAATAAAAATGAAGAAGAATACAACAAAAAATATATTGGTAAACAAGTTGATGTACTGTTAGAAGAAAGAGAAGGCAAATATTTAAAAGGTCATAGTACAAACTATATGATAGTAAAAATGAAAACAGAAAAAAAACTAGAAAACAGTATTCAAAAAGTGAAAATAAATGGACAAGAACAATTAAATCTAATAGGACAATAAAGCAATAAGGTACACTAAAGAACAGAAAATTTGAAATATTATAAAAAATATGGTATAATAAAAGTAATCCAAGCTAATATGCAAGGAAAATTAATTTAAATAAAGGAGAGAGAAAACCATGGCAGAGCAGACTCTGATGGCAGAGGACATTATCAACGCAAGAAAGGAAGCAGAAAAGGAAAAAAGAGAGATAATGGAGGCAACTCTGGATTCGGTTCTGGAAACTTGGAGAAAAGAAGCACGCACAACGGGCCGGACGAGCTGGTTTATTGCGGCGGATGATCCCAAATGGGCAGAGACTTTCAAACTTAGCAAATATCCGAGACCTATGCTGGCAGAATATATGATGCTCCTCAAAGCCAGAGGCTTTAAGGTAGAAGAAAAGTACGTGCCTGAGCAGGAAAAAGGTTTCTGGATTTTCAAAAAAGTGGTACGAGAAGCTCACTGGGAGTTCCGGGTGACCGCAAGCGAAAAAGAAAAAAAGTAAAACTCCTTTTTTCCCCGCTAAATAATTTAGCGGGGAAATTTTATTGTAGAGTAAAAATAAAACACACAAACTTTAAGCTAAATCTTGATTTATATTGCTACATAGTATATAATTTACTACAGATTATGCAGCAAAATAAAAGGAGAAGAAAAGAATGAAAGCAATAGAAATAAGAAATAAATATATAAAATTTTTTAAAGAACATGGACACCAAGTAATACCAAGTAGCCCATTAATACCAGAAAATGACCCATCGGTATTATTTACTACAGCCGGAATGCAACCATTAGTACCATATTTATTAGGTGAAAAACATCCAGCAGGAACACGTATTACAGATTACCAAAAATGCCTAAGAACAAACGACATAGACGAAGTAGGAGACAACCGTCATCTTACATTTTTTGAAATGCTAGGAAATTGGTCATTAGGAGATTATTTTAAAGAAGAAGCAATTAGTATGAGTTATGAATTCTTAACAAAAGAATTAGGAATAGACCCTGCCAGATTATCTGTAACTTGTTTTGCAGGAGATGAAGATGCTCCAAGAGACAATGTGGCAGCAGAAGCTTGGAAAAGAGCAGGAATTCCAGAAGAAAGAATATATTTTTACGGAAAAGATAACAACTGGTGGATTGCAGGGGAAGAAGGACCTTGTGGACCAGATACAGAAATGTTTTTAGATACAGGAAAACCAGCATGCAGTAACAACTGCCAACCATCTTGTGATTGCGGAAAATATGTTGAAATATGGAATGACGTGTTTATGGAATACTACAAATCAAAGGATGGTTCTATTACAAAACTAAAACAACAAAATGTTGATACAGGTTTTGGGCTAGAAAGAATGACAATGCTATTACAAGGAAAAGAAACTCCATTTGATACAGAACTTTTTGCACCAGTTATGGAAAAGTTAAAAGAACTTGCTAAACAAGACAATATTGAGAGCAGAAGAATAGTGGCAGAACATTTGCGTTCAAGTATGATGGTTATTTCAGATGGTGGAAGACCAAGTAACATTGACCGAGGATATGTGTTAAGAAGATTAATTAGAAGAATGACAAGACATTTAAACAAACTACAAATAGACTTAAATGAGCTTGGAAATTTAATTGATTTATATGTAGAAACACTAAAAGAACTATACCCAGAATTAGAACAAAATAGAGAAGTAATAAAAGAGGTTATAATAGCTGAAAAAGATAAATTTATAAAAACTTTATCACACGGAGAAAGAGAATTTGAAAAAGTTGTTGCAAAATTAAAACAAGAAAATAAAAATGTAATAGATGGTTATACTATTTTTAAATTATATGAAACATATGGATTTCCACCTGAAATTACATCAGACTTAGCAAAAGAACAAGGATTTGAAATAGAAACTTCTGAATTTGAAAAGCTATTTAAAGAACACCAAGAAAAGTCAAGACAAGGTAGTGAGCAAAAATTCAAAGGTGGGCTAGCAGAACAAAACGAGCAAACTATAAAATACCATACAGCAACACATTTACTTCATAAAGCATTAAAAATAGTATTAGGAGAACACGCAAACCAAAGTGGATCTAATATTACAACAGAAAGACTAAGATTTGACTTTACACACCCTGAAAAAATGACTCCTGAACAACTTACTAAAGTAGAAGAAATAGTGAATGAACAAATAAAAAGAGACTTACCAGTTACGTGTGAAGAAATGACTTTAGAAGAAGCTAAAGCAGCAGGTGCAACAGGACTATTTGAAAACAAATATGGAGAAAAGGTAAAAGTATATACAATAGGAGATTTTAGTAAAGAAATTTGTGGAGGTCCTCATGTTAAGCATACAGCAGAATTAGGACATTTTAAAATAAAAAAAGAAGAATCTAGTTCGGCAGGGGTTAGACGTATTAAAGCTATACTAGAATAAAATTAAAAAAATAATTCCATAATTTGTGCACGATTTATCTTGCGTATAACATGTACGTGCACAACGCGCAATCAGAGAATACATATTTCATCCATTTTGATCAAATTGTTTTGAAACGTGTCATCGTCTGACCTAATTACGAAATAATATTCCATTTTTGTGGCCGTCAGAAGCAATAAAGTGCAATAAAATATGACTGATGGATCTCATGATTTCATTCGAAGCCT
>JBJFEZ010000059.1:0-25340 GCA_051891195.1 Clostridia bacterium | reverse complement strand
AGTTGGGGGTTGGAGCGATAAAAAAGTATTATATTACTAATGCTACACAAACTAGCAATTTTAATATTATGATGTTTAGGAATGTTATGCGAATAAACTAACATATTTATATGCTTATATATTAGTAGGCTGTAGATTGTAACTAAATTGCACGGATAGCAACTTATTTTTGTAATAGCAATCCGATTGCGGTTTCTTCGCAGTTGGGGGTTGGAGCGATAAAAAAGTATTATATTACTAATGCTACAAAAAATAACAACTTTAATATTATGATGGTTAGAACAATAAGAAAGGTGTGCGTTAGCGAAAGCAAATCTTTCGACGCACACTTTTCTTATTGTTCTAATTCAGTTTTTACTGTTTGAATTTCTGTTACAGTTGCTTTTTGAGCTGGTTGATAATATCCTTTAGTTTGGGCTACTTTAAATAATTCATATTGAAAGCTTTCATCACCATTTCTAATTTGTTGCAAAGTTTGTCTTAATTGCATATTTTCAGTTTCTGATATTGCTGTTTGATATGCTGTTAAATCTGCTTTCACACTTCCCAAAATATCATTTACCATTGTTTTTTCATCCATATTTTTAATCGTCCTTTCTTAATCATTTAAAAATGATAATAATTTTTGTTTTGTATTTAATGCATCTTGTGCAGATTTAGCAAACATCTGCTTAATTTGTGGGTCTACAGCTTGTGAAGAAAATGTATTTAATTTTTGATATGCTGTTTCGTGTGCTCCTATTAAATGTCTTAAATGTTGCAGTTCAAGTTGATTTAAATTTGCCATTTTTATCATTCCTTTCGTAAAATTATTTCATATTTATTATTGGCAAATTTTTTACTTTTATACAAAAACTTCACTTGTATTTTAAATAATTTCTAATACCGCAAATTTAGCCATTAATCTTTTATGTCCAGATTTATCAAAGGAAATATCTAATTTATAATCATCTCCTTCTTCTTCAATTTTTTGTATTGTTCCTTCTCCAAACTTCTTGTGGTAAACTCTCATTCCTTCTTTATATTTTGTAACATCTACTTCTACATTATTTTGCTTTTGAGACAATGAATTTAAAAAGCTTTCCGCTGTTCTAAATTGATATGTAGACTTTGGTTTTATTTGCTTTGCTTCATCAGATTTATATGTTGTTACTTTTCCAGCTCTTGTATTTCCATATTCCCAGCTATATGTAGTATCTTCAAGTTTTTCTTCTTTGCTTTCATTTATTTTTCCATCTAATAAATCATCTGGAATTTCTTTAATAAATCTTGATACCGCATTATAACTTGTTGAACCAAATATTGTTCTATGTTTGCTACAAGTTAAGTATAAAAATTGTTTAGCTCTTGTAATTCCTACATAAAATAAACGTCTTTCTTCTTCTAATTCTTTTGGTTCACCTATTGATTTATAGCCCGGAAAAATTCCTTCTTCCATTCCTACCAAAAATACAACTGGAAATTCTAATCCCTTAGCACTATGTAATGTCATTAAAGTAATTGAATTTTCTTCATCTTGCATCTCATCTATATCACTAGATAAAGTTATGCTTTCCAAAAATTCTGCTAAACTATTATCTGCTGATTCTTCTTCAAATTCTATAGCTACTGTTAAAAATTCTTCTAAGTTTTGCATTCTAGTTTCCGCTTCAACACTATTTTCTAATTCTAAAGCCCTTGTATAGCCAGATTTGCTCAAAACTTCTTTTAATAATTCTGAAATATTAAGCTCTTCTTTCTTTATTCTTAATTCTTCTATTAATTTTATAAATTCCTCTGCATTTGCTTTTACTCTATTTAAATCATACTGTTCTGCGTTTTTAATAATTTCATACATAGAAATTCCTTGTTTGTCTGAAATTTCTTGTATTTTATCTAAACTGGTTTTTCCTATTCCACGTTTTGGTTCGTTTATAATTCTTTTTAAAGATAAGTTATCAGAAGGATTATATATTAGCCTTAAATATGCTATTGCATCTTTAATTTCTTTTCTTTCATAGAATTTTAATCCCCCAACAATTTTATATGGCATATCTTCTCTTCTTAAAATATCTTCTATTGCTCTTGATTGTGCATTCATACGGTATAGAATTACAAAATCACTTGGTTTTAAATACTCTTGTGTCTTTAAATGTTCAATTTGCTCTACAACATATGTTGCTTCATCATATTCATCTTCTGCTTGATATAGACAAGGAAGACTTCCTTCTTCATTTTCTGTCCACAATTTTTTTTCATATTTATTTTCATTGTGCTTAATTACTGCATTTGCTGCTTTTAAAATATTACCTGTACAACGATAATTTTGCTCTAATTTAATTATTTTTGTGCCAGGAAAATCTTTTTCAAAATTTAAAATATTGCTAATATCTGCTCCTCTAAAGCTATATATTCCTTGGTCATTATCACCCACAACTGTAATATTTCCATAACGTGATGCTAAAATTGTTACTAATTCAAATTGTGCTTTATTTGTATCTTGGTACTCATCAACTAATACATATTTAAATTTGTCTGTGTAATATTGCAAAATATCTGGATTTTCAGTTAATATTTGAATTGTATAATTTATAATATCATCAAAATCTATAGCATTATTTTCTTTTAATTTTTTTTGATACAACTCATATACTTGTCCAATTTTTTCTTTTCTATACTCTCCTGAGTATTTAGCTTGATATTCTTTTGGTGTTAGCATTTCATTTTTTGCATTACTAATTTCTGACAAAACACTTCTGTCCGTAAACATTTTGTCATCTATATTTAAAGTTTTTAAGCATTCTTTTACAACTGTTTTTTGGTCTGAAGTATCAAATATTAAAAAAGATGTATCAAAACCAATTCTATCAATATATCTTCTTAAAATACGCACACAAATTGAGTGGAAAGTTCCCATCCACATTTCTTTTGCTACATCTCCAACAATTTTTTCCACTCTTTGTTTCATTTCAGTTGCAGCTTTGTTTGTAAATGTAATTGCCAAAATATTACTAGGTCTTATATTTTTTTCAGATATTAAATACGCTATTTTATGTGTTAATACTTTTGTTTTTCCAGAACCTGCTCCTGCAATTACTAAGCAAGGTCCTTCTGTAGTAAGTACAGCTTCCTTTTGTTTATTGTTTAATCCTTCTATTAAATTTTGCATTTGTTTTGCTCCTTTTTTGTTTTATCGTATTATATCATAAATTTTTTAAACATAAAGCCCTTTATTAATTTTCTTAAATTGACATTGCAAAAATTCCTATTAATAATCCAGCCATATTACCAATAGCAGTCATTCTACCACAATATAAGCTATTTGATTCTGGTATAAGTTCACCAGAAACAATATATATCATTGCACCTGCTGCAAATGATAAGCACATAGCAATAATTGTTTCTGAAATTCCGCCAATAATAGCTCCAAAAAATGCACCTATTCCTGTAGTAACTCCCGAAAGTACTACATAAAAAATTACTTTTGATATTTTCATTCCTCCATTTTTCATAGGTACTGCCATAGATATTCCCTCTGGTAGATGTCAAAGTAGACAGTTTTGTGTAATATTGTTCATTTGTTTAAAATTAAAAATAATATCCACTTGTTTATCTTGGTGTATTTCTATTCTGTTGATAATTACTTTCATAATTTCTGGAGTCGGTCTTTTTAATTCTAAAAATTCTTTTATTATCTTTTTTATGCTTTCTGTATCATCTTTCTTAGAATCGTTTTGTGTTTCTTTTATTTCTATGTACTCATTTTCTTTTTGTTTTGCCTCATCTATTAATTTTTTAAATAATCTTTCATACATTTCTTCGCTTATTTTTCCATTTAATTTATCAACATACATTTGATCAATATTATCATTTATAAGTTTTATTTCTGTTTTTAGCTTTTTTAGTATTTTTTCGTAATCATATCTAGTTCTACTCTTTTTAATATTTAACTCTATTTTTTCGCTATCTATATCGGAGAATAACCTTTTTATATAATTTAGCACTGTTTCTTCTAAATTATCATAACTAAATCCGTGAGATGTACATAAACCTAATTTTGAGTTTCTTCGGTAATTGTTACATACCATATAATAATGGCCATTCTTTTTTCCTCTTACACCTATTTTATGATGACATTCATAACAAAAAAGTAATCCATCTAATAAAAATGTATTTTTCTTTTCATTTCTGTTGTAGCTTTGTACTATTATCATTTTTTGTACCCTATCAAAAACTTTTTTATCTATTATTGGTGGGTGTGTATTTTCTACAACATTCCATTGTTCCTTTGGATTTGGTCGCAGTTTTCTATTTTTATAGCTTATTCTGCTCCTTTTATTTTGTTCTGTTGTTCCTATATACACTTTATTTATTAATATATTTTTTATTGTTTTATTCTCCCAAAATGAATCTTTATTATATCTTGATTGATTAGCTGTAGGAATATTATTGCTATTCAAATAATCTCTTATAACTCCAACTTGATTTCCGCAAAGTAGCCATATTAAAAATAGTTCTTACTATCTCCGCTTCTGGTTCACAAATGATTAATTTGTTTTTATCATTTGGGTCTTTCATATAGCCTATTGCGGTTTTTCCTCCTACCCACTTTCCTTGTTTTTGCATAGTATGTAGAGCTGTTCTAATTTTTTTTGACAAATCTTTAGAATACATATCATTTAATATTGATTTAAAAGGTGCAATATCATTATTACCATTTGCTGTTTCAAAAGTATCTATTCCATCTGTTACTGAGACATATCTAACATTGTTTTCAGGAAACCATTTTTCTATGTATTCTCCTGTTTCTATGTAATCACGACCTAGACGAGATAAGTCCTTTGTTACAACCATATTAACTTTTCCATTTTGTATATCTCTTATCATTCTTTGGAAATCTGGTCTGTTGAAGTTTGTTCCTGTAAAACCTTGGTCAATATAAATATCTATAAGTTCATACTTCCAACCTAATTTTTCTACATATTCTGTTAATAACGTTCTTTGATTTTTTATACTTTCACTTTCATCATAACCTCTATCTACATCTTCTTTTGATAATCTTATATAAATTGCTACCTTGTACATTGTTTTTTCTATTTGTTCAAGCATTGCTCCTCCTTCCCATGCTTGATAAAAAACAATTTGAATTTAGCTTAAATTATAACTGATTTTTTAGATATTTCCAATGCTCAAATGATAAAAATTTTTTATCATTTTTTCTCTAATATATCAATTAGTATACGTTCTATTAAGCTTTCTAATTCTTCACTCTTTTCATCAAAATACACATTAATTTTAAATGATTCGTTCATAGTTTCCTCCTGCTCGTTTTAATTTGTTTATTCAATTTATATGTTTTAAAAATTTTATTATTCACATATAAATTGTTGATGTGAAGAGCTTTATTTTAAAGATTAAACTCTATATTTCTATTTTCCATTGTTTTGACAAAATTCTTGACAAAAAGCCGCAAAAATGTTAACATAAATTATATTGAGTTAATTAACCACATTTTTCCATAACTATAGCACAAGGAGGTATAATATGAAAAAAGTCTCTTACAAAGATAGTATTTTAACAGCTAAACAATTTTCAGCAGTAGACATGAAAACTGGAAAAACAATATGGTTTTCACGGTCACGTTCTCCGCAACATCTTTATCCCTTAACAGAAAAAGATTATTGTGAAGCAATTAAGTATGCAGTTCAGCATGGAGTAGAACAAATGCCAATTTTGTCGGTAAGTGCTAAAGATTTTCCTTATTGCGATTTTGATTGCAAAGACTGTTTGGCATGTCCAAGTAGACAGTGGGCTATTAAAGACCAGCATATTAAATATCCTATCATTCCTATTGATAAGTACAAAAAAATTTTGGATGAAATTTCTTCTTATTCATCTAAACGTGGCTTTAATACGGTTAGATTTGAAGTTTGTGGAGAAGGAAATCCAGATTTATATAAAGATAGGATTGAAATGTTAGAATATGCTAATCAGAAATGCAATATGGGAATCGTTTACGTGAGTACGGGAAGCCAAATATCAGATGAATTATTAGAGTGTTTGGTGAGAAATGTCGCTTTTATAAGAATTAGTTTTCCAGGAATCTCATCTGAAGCTTATAAAGTTTATTCTAATCAGAAATCTAGAAAAAGCAACTTTTCATATGATGATGCAATTCATCTGTTGGATAAGCTTTGCAATGCAAGAGCAAAAGTTGGTAGAGAGGATTCTTTGTTAATTGGAACAAGAACTTGTATTAGACCGTTAAATGCTGGACACTACGATAACTTCATTCACACTATTGCAAATATTGGAGTAGATGTATTTCAAGGAGTAAAAGTTCTTATTCCTGATTTTGAGAGTGTTAAAAATGAAGTTGTTTCTCACGAAGTGATTGAAGAACTTGTAACATTGAAAGAAACTGCATATTCCTATGGGCTCAAAGATTATCAAATTCCTAATGACTTGAATACAATTTATAATAACAGAACAATGGTAGAACGGGATAAACCCTCCAAATGTTGGAGTTCACTTATTTCTCCACCTTTATATGGAACAAATCTTATGTCTTGTGTGCTTTGGGATAGAATTACAGATCTCAATTATCATTATGGCATAATGGAAGGAAAAGAAAATGAACTTGAAGATTTAATGCATGGAGAAAGAGCAAAATTCATTATGAAAAATTGTCCTAAAAATTGCACAGAATGTTGCTCTTTTAAAGACAATCGTTTTATGGAAAGTTTGTGGCGCGTATTGAAACTCCTAGAAAACCTGGATGATGTGAAATTTATCACTATTTATTAATTAATCAATACGAACGAATAGAGTATGTCCTCCTTAGGGCATACTCTTATTTAAAATTTATCTTGATTTTTTCAATACAATCTAGTAATTCTTTTTTATATTCGTCACTTATATTTAAAGTATTTTTCGCATAAAGTCCCATCTCACCAAAATTTGTATGAAATTGATATGTCCACTCATGTCTTGGTATAAAATTAATATGTAAATTTCCAGAGCTTGACTCATCTTGATAAATCATTACTTTTTCAAAACCGGTTTTATGCATTGCTTTTAATAATCTATTTGACAAATCAATTAATTTGCTTCTTTCATCTTTTGTTAAATCTGTTATTGTTAAAGTTTTCTTATTTATAGCTAGTATCATATAACCTTTTATAGGAATTTCAGGATCTGTTGCAATATTGAATAATCCATCATCATAAACATAACTACCTGGGAGGTTTGTTATTTCATGCTTCGCTATAGCCGAACTTAGGCTACCTTCAAATTCCATATTTTGCCCTAACCAATTAACAATTTTATTCATATTTTTCAACCTCTTTCTTATTTTTACTTTGTATAAAATCTTTTAAGCAATTTAATTCAAATTCAAACTCATATCTAGTAAATGTAGTTTCTTTTTTATCATTTTCTCCTATAGAATGTATAATCTGTTTATTACAATTAGATAATATGTTTCTGTAAAGAGGATTTTGCGTAGCTGAAATATATAATTCATCTATTAATAATTCATATTCTTTACTTTCCCTTTTTATAGCTTTACCTTGCCAATAGATTTCTCCTGTTTCTTTCCAATCATAGCTGCTTGCTGCTTTTATATGAACTGCTTGTGTTCCATAATATGTAAAAACATAATTTTGAGTTTTTTTGTCTTTAAATTTTATTCCTTGAAAAAAATTTTCAATACTAGCTAATTTTTTTCCTCTAAATTTAAAATTATAAGGAAATAAATTAGAAAGCATTTGAGGAAAATCTCCTCTATTTCTATATCCGACATCTATCCAATTTTCAGTTTCACTAATTTTATTTCCGTCTTTATCTTTTAATAATTCATTTTCACAATAAATACAATCATCTATTTCTATTAATTCCTTCTGAATGAATTTATAATTATTTTTATATGTTAAAAACTCTTTTAATTCTTTTTTTATCTTGCTCATCTTTCTCCCCAATCTTGAAACTTTAAATTTCTAGTCATTTCTATAATTTGTTTCTTTAAATTTGTACATAATAATGCTGAACTTTTCTTTATTTTTGTACCAGACATATCATATAAATCAACATCTGCACTTTGTGAATATTTTTCAGCCAATTGCATCAATACTTGAATATCTGGTACTTTATCTTGATGAAGACCTTCTTGTCTCATTAGTTCAACATAGGCATCTCCACCTATTTCTTTTAGTGCTTTAATAGAATCTCTCATAATCCAATATCCAGGATCATCTAAAATAGTTAAAAAATCAACATCTTTAACATCAAAAGTTGGATGTTCTAGTTCTCCATGTTTTACTTGATTATAAAAATCCCAATTATATTTAATAGCTCCAAACTTACAAGACTTACCTCTTTCTACTAATTGTCCTCTAATAGTATTCATTGTATTGCAAGAACCAACATTATCATCAATCAGCACAAGCTCATTTTCTGTAGTGTCCCATAAATTATTACTGCATATATCTTCAAAACTTTTTTTAGCAGAAATATTCCTTAATTTTTCATCTTTAGAATATAAGCTAAATAATATATTTGTATAATCAAATCCATACATACTCTTTAACATTGGACCTACAAAGATTGAACCTAATCCTGGTGTTAAAATATGTTTTGGTTTACTAAATTTCAAGTTTGAACAAAACATATATAAAATTTGTTTATTATCCATTTCTATATGGCGTTCTAATATTTTGTTATCTCCTTCTAGCAAATAATAGGTAGGTTTCTGTAATGGCTCATTTCTAAAAAATCTAACTATGTTCGCACAATCTTCTTCAAAACATTGCCTAGCTTCTGTAACATTGTTTTCTTGATTATCTATCTTCTTTTTTAATTCTTCAAAATAAACTTTAGCAGATGCATTAGATAGATATTCAAGTATTACAAAATTTTTCTTTGAAACATCGTCTGTTAAAATATCTCTTAATCGTTTTCTTTCACAAGCAAGTTCAGAATATGTTTTTGCTTCATAATATGATGCATTTCTAGATAAATATTTTCCATTGCTTAACGGAGCTACAAAGTCTTCTATTCCAGTTGCATCATCTAACTCAATTAAACCATTTGAGTCAAATTCATATAAATTGACTTTTTCATTATTTTTTAAAATTTCTTCCGTTCTATATGAAATATTTCTTCCTTCGTCTTGGTAAAAAACAGTATGTTTTAAATTCTTTTTATAATCTTTAATTGTCAAATTTCCATTCTCTATTTTAAATGATATATTGTTGTTTCCAAATCTAATAAATATCATTCCATCTTGTATAAATACATTATTATCTCTAATATCTTCCAAACTTTGACCATTATTTAACAAGTAATTTTCAAATTTATTAAATAATCTTAAAAATTCATTATTATGTAATATGTTTCTATCAGCGCCATTACTTTTTAAATATTTTAATAGTTTTACAGGATATTGTGGCTTAATAAAAATATGGTTTTCTTCAATAATTTTTTTCCATTCTTCCTCGCCATATTCTAATGAATTAGGACTTAATGAAAAAATATAGTTTCTTCCATTAAAACTTATAACTACTCCTCTTTTTCTATTTTCCTTATTTATAAGTATATTTCTCAAGTTAGTATCTTTCAAGTCTCTTTCATCAACCCAAAAACTATAAGAATGAATTTTCTCTTGTTCTTTTTCTGTAAATAGATTTCTTATCACAATATTTGAAAACATCAAAAGGTCTACTATTCCATTCAAATTTTTTCTATTATTTAGATATTTACTAATAAACCTTAATTTTAAATCAGTTAACTGACTATCAGAAATTTTACTTCCATCGTATTTTCTACCCAATAGATTAATTGAAATTGATTCATCTTTCTCTAATATTTCTTTCATATTATCTAATTTTATTTTTAGCAATCTTAAAAAATCATCTAAATATAAACCATCACTTTTATAATCAATTTTGTCATCAATTTCTTCTAATTCTTTATCATCTAAAAAACTAACATTTTCTATTATTCCAGTGTAAAGACTATCATAATATCTTTTTGAGGCAAAATTGTTTGTTCTCAATCCTACTTGCATTTCAATTAAATCTGTTAATGGATCAACAATATATCTATTACCACTTTTCGTTTTTATAAGCAAATCAACATGTCTAAATCTATCATCAAAAGGTGATATTAATTCAGAATCAATATTATAATTTTGTTTTAATAGTTCTTTAATTACATTACAATAGCTTTTGCATACAATATTAAAGTTTTCAATATTAGTTAAATCAATCTTTTTATTATAAATATAATCTCTAGCATTTACATTTTCTTTATTTAAGAAAAAAGTATAATCTCGATAGAAAATTTTAGAAACTTCTTTCATAACATATCTAATAATAGCTAATTCATAAGTATCTCCTTTAAAATTTTCTATTTTATCCATATGTATATTTCCTTTACAAAATTCAAATAAATTCATAATACATATATCCTTTTTATAAATTTCAGGAGAGAATATATCATTCTCCCCCTTTTAGCTAATTAAGTTCAAGGAAACTTTTTACTTTTTCTGCAAATAGCAGACATTCCTTTTTCTGTTCATCTGTCATATTTTTCTTTGCATACATTGTAATTTGTTTAAGATTCTTTCCTCTTCCAAACTGGAACATCCAATCGTCAGAGGGAATAATCCATCTCCTATAATGCTCGGAAAAACCATCTTCAAATAAAAGAATATTTTTCGCTCCCAAATACTCTAGAGCGAGTTTTACCTTGTTGGTAATATCTTCTATTTGAATTCTTTCGTTTCTTGTAAGCTGTGTCGTTGTAGATATGTGCTTTTTGATTCCTATAACAATAAATCCTCGAATCGGAACCTCCGGATCAATTGTTACATTGATAAAATCATCTTCATACAAGTATCCACCAGGTAAGTTCGTGATTGTATGATTTCCAATTGCACAGCTTTTACAACCTTCAAAAACCATTTCTTCATTCATGAAGTTTGTAACAGCAACTTCATCTCCATCTTGATTTAAATAACATTTTTTACCTTCTTTTTCAACAACGCCAAGTTTACTTTGAAAATCTCCTACTGCATCGTACCTTATTTCACAGATTTGTACTCCGCTCTCATTAATATATCCCCACTTGTCATTTATCCTGACTGCCGCAATTCTTTCTGAAAAATCCCGCACCTCATCATAGATAAAATCACAAATAGGCTCACCATTGTTGTTTACAAATCCCCACTTACCAAATTTTTCTTTTTTACTGTATAACATATAAATGACCTCCTTATAGTAGTGTGTTCAAAACAAAAATAAGAGCTAATCAGCTAAACTATAGTAAAACTATATGCATATTATACCATTTTTTTGTATTTTATGTCAATCTGTTGTTTTCAACATTTCAATCATTTTTTCTGCAACAATTTCTATTTCTTCTGGCTCCATATGGTGTTTCATATTTTTCATTTCTATAAGTTCTAATTCAGGTCTATTTTCTATAAATTTATAAGTATCTTCAATCGGTGCAGTATCATCTAGAGTTCCTTGAATTATTAATATTTTTCTTTTTTCGTGATACTTATTATATAAGTCATTGTTAGTCAAATCTTCATAAAAAGAATATGGAACTTCCATTTTACCTTCATGACCACATTTAGCTTTGCCACTTACTTTATATTTTTCAAATGTTTCTTTTAATAAAGAATTTTTAAATATTTCTTTCATATTAAAAGCAGGAGATCTTAAAACTATATCTTGATATTCAGAATTATCCCCTATAAATTTATTTAATAAAATATATGCTCCAAAACTGATAGCAAAAAAAGAAATTTTAATATTCTCTCCATATTTATTTTTAACATAATCAATAACTGAATTAATATATGAAATACATACTTCTACAGTTAATTTATCTGTTCCTTGTACACTATCTATATGTCCTGGAAAGTCAAATGAAATAGATGGTATTTTATATTGTAACAATTTATTTGCTACTATTTTAACTGAATTGCTACCTTTTCCACTACAAAATCCATGGCAAAATATGAAAATTTGCTTATTAATTTCTTTTTCATCTGTATAAAACATTTTCGCTTTTACATTACAATTTTCTTTTTTATTATAAATATCTATATTTTTTTCCATACAAATCTTTTCTCCTCTTATTTTTTATATTTTGCATTATATCAAAAAAAAGTGTTTTTTACCACACTTACACTTCTTTTTCTTCCATTTTAAGCATTACAATTTTTCTGATTATCTGTCATTTAAATTTTATCAGTTCATCTCAAATTCTTTAATATTGTTTAGATATATTTATACATACTTTTATATTATAAATAACTTTTTCCAAACTTGTTCATTCACGGCAAGAATGCCCTATCTATGATAGTACCTCCTTACCTCAACACATTAAAATATGGCATCACTCCTCTGTAAGTACTCAAATATCAGCATTTTCTATTTTTTAACCTATGGCATTTCCTGTAAACAAAAAATATGGCAAAATGCCATGCTTTTTGATACTGTATTTTTGAATTCAAATCGTTTTTCAAGCATATTTACATTGCTGTCTACATTGGAATCTTCCTTCTGGTATATCATGCAGACAAATGGCAATAGCTAAGGATAGTCCAAGTTTAATAGATGCTCCAAATCCTGAACCTATAGCTAAACCTTCAGGGAAATTATGTATTGCTAAACCTATACTAACAATTATACCTGTTTTTAGTAATGTATTTTTTTTATCTTTAAATCTAGTATTTTTATTAAACTTTTTGTCTACTAATAAATCACAAAAAATCATCATAATTATTCCTAAAAAAATTCCTAAAAAAGCAGTTGGCAAGCTTGCTAATTTAAATGCTTCTGGCAACAAGTCAAAACAAACTATTGCTAGCATAAGACCTGATGCAAATGCCAAAATAAAGCCTAAAAACTTACGAGATGGATTTTTAAACTTTACACCTATTATTCCACCTATTGTAGTTCCAAATGTTCCAAAAAATAAGCCTATTAGAGTTGTTTTTAAAATCTGTTCCAAAACAAAAACTCCTTTAAAATAAAATTCTTACTTTAATTTTATTTTAATAGGAGTTTATTTATTCATTTATTTAAAGTTGTCTAATTTGCAATTTTTTTATATACATACTTTTCATAGAACTTGCAACAGTAACTGTTGTCGCTATTGCTTTATTTGTGGCACTTGTTATTTCAGTAAGAAAATTAGACAGCAAACAAAAGCACATTTCTTCTTGAATGTTAGCAATGTATCTTAAAAAATATATCTCATAAATGGACACTCCACCTTTAAAGTGATACCTGTCTTCTATAATTATTAGAATCAATTATTTTGAAAAATTCAAATATTCTTGAAAATATTTTTTATTTCGTTAATAAATTTTGTAAAAATTATTGCTAGGAAAATAGTGTTTTGCTATAATTATAAATGTAATAATTTCGTTATTAATATTTAAAAATAATTATTTTTTGAACAAAAGACAAAGAAAGGAAGTTTTTATAGATGAAAAATCTAAAGTTTGAAAATAAAGTAATAACAACTACAAAAGCTGTATCTGGTATAACTCTTATTTCTCTTGTAGTCACAATTATTGTTCTTCTTATTTTAGCTCGGAGTTAGCATTTTTGTGTTAATAGGTGATGGTGGAATTTTGCGGACAAGCAAGCAAGTCTAAAGATAAAACTATTATTGATCAAGAAAAAGAACAAGTGGAAATGGCTTATGTGTCAGTTGCAATTAACAAATTAGGAGATTCTGTTACAGGCAATGAATTGCAAGATGAACTAAATAATACTGTAGGAAAAGGAAAAACTTCTGTAACTTATAATGCAGATACAACATTAAATGTATTATTTATTGCTACAGAACATAATTTTAATGTTAATAATGGCAAAGTAAAAAAAATAGATGTTGATACTTCTACAATAGCAATGTTTGATACAGGAACTAATGTAACACAAAAAATGTATGCACTTGCAGCAGAAGGTCAAATTCAATTTTGGTATTTTATAAACAATTTATCAATTGATGGAATAAAAAGATATAATGGTACACCTGATTTGTCTTCAATGACAGAAGCTAATATAGTTTCTTGGTCTGATGCATATTCAGCTTATGAACAAAACCCTAGTAATTATAAAGATATAGTACCAGATGGAACAAGATTATGTCCTATATATATGTGGTTTGAAGAAAGTGGAACGGAAGAAATACGAAGTATGCATGGTGATGTTAATTTGACAGAAGTTACTCATTCGGACATGGAAAAAAATGTTAAAACAGGTACTATATATTGGTGGTGTGAAAGCAATAATGTATATTTAAATCCAGATAGTTCTAATATGTTTTTAGGTTTATCTTATTTATCAGATATAAGTGGATTGCAAAGCTTAAAAACTAATTATACCACTAATATGAGCAATTTTTTGAGTGTAATGTCTCAAAATAAAAAACTAAAAAATTTTGATGCTTTATCAGGTTGGAATATTAGCAATGTTACAGACTTAAGTAATGCACTTTGTGGATATAAAAATTTAGAAAATATAAATGGACTAAAATATTGGGACACATCTAAGGTTGAAAAAATGAGTGGTTTATTTGGAAATCCTGATATGAATAATACTAAAATAAATGATCTGACAGCACTGTCAGATTGGAATGTAAGTAATGTAACAGATATGTCTTATCTATTTTATGGTTGTGATATCACTAATTTATCAGCACTATCAAATTGGGATGTCAGTAATGTAACTAATATGCAGAATATGTTTTATGGTTGTAGTAAATTAACTGATGCCTCTGGAATAAATGATTGGAATATAGTAAATGTAATTAATTTTGGTTATATGTTTTATTCTACACCAACTCATCCAGAGTTTACTAAAGTTATAGGAACTTGGGATGATAATGGAACTTTTAACCTCAACACTTAAGTTTAATATAAGGAATAAATTTTATCAAAATTTATTCCTTATTTGTTTTATAAAACTTATTTATACTTTTATTTACTTTCACTAATGCTCAAATTATGCTTTTATATTAGTTTATCTCTTTTAATTTTTTTACTTAGTAAACTATTTTTTATTCTTCTTCACTACCTTTTAGTTTTTCTGCAGTGTCTGCAGTAATTAGGCTATCTATCATTTCATCTAAATCACCGTTTAAAAAGTTTTCCATTTGATATATAGAAAGCCCTATTCTATGGTCTGTAATACGCCCTTGTGGATAGTTGTAAGTTCTTATTTTTTCGCTTCTGTCTCCACTTCCTACTTGGCTTTTTCTAGCATTTGCCACTTCACTATCTTGTTTTTGCTTTTCTTCTTCATATAATCTTGAACGAAGTAATTTCATTGCATAGTCTCTATTTTGAAATTGAGACCTTTCTGTTTGACATTCTGCTACCATTCCTGTTGGAATATGTATTAAACGTACGGCAGAAGAGGTTTTATTAACGTGTTGCCCTCCAGCCCCTGAAGCCCTAAACACTTCCATTTTTATATCTGCTGGATTTATTTCTATTTCTACATCTTCTACTTCTGGTAATACTACTACTGTTGCTGTTGATGTGTGTATTCTTCCACTTGCTTCAGTATCTGGAACTCTTTGTACTCTATGAACCCCACTTTCAAATTTTAGTCTGCTATATGCTCCTTTTCCTGTAATCATAAAAGAAATTTCTTTAAATCCACCTAAACCTGTTTCATTTTCATTTAATACTTCTAATTTCCAATGTTTTTTTTCTGCATACATAGAGTACATTCTAAATAAAGTACCTGCAAACAAAGCTGCTTCTTCTCCTCCTGCGCCTCCACGTATTTCACAAATTACGTTTTTGTCATCATTAGGGTCTTTTGGAATTAGTAATATTTTAATTTCTTCTTCAAGTTTTGGTAATTTTTCTTTATTTTCTAATAGTTCTATTTCTGCAAGTTCCTTCATCTCCGGGTCACTTAACATTTCTTTTGCATCTTCTATAGCTTGTTTTACTTTTTTATACTCTCTATATTTTAAAACTACTGGTTCAATTTCAGCATGTTCCTTCATAAAAGCTTGCCATTGTGATTGCTCAGCTATTATTTCTGGGTCACTAATTTTTTTTGTAATTTCTTCATAGCGTTTTTCTACTTCGTCTAATTTTTGAAACATAATAATCTCCTTTTTATAAATTTGACCTTTTTATTATACCCTATTAATGCTTAAATTTCAAGCCATTAACATTTTATTGTTATAATTCTACTAAATTATAGTCTATATTAAGCTCATTTAGAATTTGCTCTTCCCTATGGCTACAAGTAAATATAATTAATTGATGTTCTTTAGATTGTTCTATTAAAAATAGCAAACTATTTTTTAACCTCTCATCATCAAAATATGCAAAAGCTTCATCTAAAATAATAGGCATTTTTTCTTCTGATATTTCATTAATCATAGATAATCTTAATGATAAATATAATTGATCAATAGTTCCAACACTTAAACGATTTGCAGAAATATATTCTCCATTTTCTAACTCTACTATTAATCCATTTTCTTCATTAAATATTACTTTTGTATATTTTCCATTTGAAATACTTTTAACAATATTAGATAAATTTTGTGTAAATTTAGGAGTAACATTATTTTTCATTTTTTCATACGCTTTTTCTAATAAATCTTTTGTAGCTAATATGCATTTATTTTTTTCTTCTAAAATATTTAATTGTTCTTTTAATTCTTCATATTGTTCTTCATCACTAATTAATTTTTCTAATTTTTCATTTATATTATTTTCTTCATATTTAATACTATTTAATTGTAATTGATATTCCATTATTTTTTTATTTGAATTTTCTAATTCTTTTTCTATATCTTCTATTTTAAAATTAAAATTATTTTCTTCTATTTTTTCTTTTTCTAAATTAAAATTAAATAATATTTTATTTTTTTCATTATTTATTTCTTCTTGATTTTTATTTATATTTTCTTTTAATAAATTAATTTGACTATCTAATATTATTATTTTTTCATTTAATTCTTTTTCTAATTTTTTATTATCTTTTTTTGTTTTTTTATTTTTAATAAAATAAATAATTATTTCAATTGGAATTAAAGATAAAATTAAATAATTTATTATTTTATTTTTTATTAAAATAAAATTAAATATATTTAAAATAATTAATAAAAATAAAATAATAATAAAATAATTTATTTTTTTATTTAATTTATTTTTTTCTGGATTTAATTTAATATTTTTTATTAAATTATTTTTTTCTTCAATTTTATTTTTTAATTTTTCTTCATCTTCATTTTTTATTTTATTTTTTAAATTATTTTTTTCTAGTTCTATTTTATATTTATTAAATAATAAATTTAATTTATTTAAAATATTATTTTTTTTATTTTCTTCTTCTAAATTTTCCTCTAATATTTGTTTTTTATTTTCTATTTCTTCTTTATATTTTTTTATTTTGTTGTTTGCTTTTAAGTCAAACTCTATTTTTTTTATTTTATCTTGTACTAAATTAAGTGGTCTGTCTTGTGTTCTATTAGTACCAACTTCTTCTACTAATCTCTTGTTTAACTTGTCCAAAGCCTTTTGATAAGACACCTTGTCATCGCCTGTTCCCGCATAGTTTGCCAGCTTTTGTATTAAAATATTTTGAGATTGATTATCTAAAACCACCTCTTGTTGTGCGGTCATTATAGTAGAAGAATATGTTTTTTCGTCTATTCCTGTTTGTTCATAAAAAAATTGATTTCCATCTTTTTTATCAATTTTAAATTGGTCTGAAATATCCTCTAAATATTCATTAAATATTTTTGGACTTTTCTTTTTAAAATCTCTATATATTTCAAAAATATTTTTATTATTTAATTCATATTTTATTTTTCCAGAAAATTCTTCTCCTATCCAAGGTAAATATTTTTCATAATCTGATATTTCTTTTCCATTTTTATTTTTAGAAATTCCATAAAAAATATTTTTTAAATAATTTAATAATGTTGATTTTCCACTTTCATTTTTTCCATAAATAATATTTATATTATTTTCTAAATTAATTTCTTTTTGTTTTAAATTTCCATATGAATTTATTTTTATATTTTTTATTTTCAATTATTTTCTCCTTACCTCTATTTTTGCGTTATGTATACTATTTCTTGTCTTTTTGGATTTGTTGTGTGCTTGTCTCTTTCCCTTTGTTCCGAAGGTTTTTAGCCATCTAAAACAGAAAAACCTATTTCTAATATTTGTTCTAATTCCTCTTGTGTATAATTATTCTGTTTTAGTTCATCTAAAATTTGTTTAGCAAAAATTCCTTTTAAAGTATTTTCATTTGCCATATTTTCTAAATTATAATTTAATTTTGTTTTATTTTTTATTTTTATAATATTTTCTTTATTAATAATTAATTTTTCAATTTCAAAATTTCTTTTTCCTATTAAAATTATTTTATATAAATTATTTTCTTCTAAATAAATATTATTTAATTTTTCAATTAATTCTTCTTGACTTTTTATTTGTGTAATATCAAATTCTAATTCTTTAAATTCTCTATTATCTATAGGAATAAAATCTATGTCTAATTTATTTTTTTCAATATTTCCTACTATAAAACCGTGTTTACCTAATTCATCAAACCCCATAGAAATAGTAGAACCTGGATACACAATATTTTGATTTTCTTCACTATTGTAGTCTGTTTTGTGTATATGGCCAAGAGCAATATAATCAAACCCTAATTTTTTTAAATTATTTTTTTTAATAGGATTATATTGTAATTCCTCTTTATTGCTTGCATCTAATGTGCCATGTGTAATTAAAATATTTATTTTATTTTTATTTTCTATAATTATATTTTCAATATTAGAATTATTAAAATAAAAATCACTAAATCCCACTCCATAAATATCTGCTTCTTCTGTTTCAACTTTTTCTATTTTTGATGTAAATATTTTTACATTTTCATTCCAATTAAAATTATAATACATAGAATTTTTAATGTATGGGTCATGATTACCCGGTGTAATAAATATTTTTGTTTCTGGTATTGTTTTAAACAATTCATTTATATATTCTATAGTACTTTTTCTAATATAATTATGCTCATATAAATCCCCTGCAATAAATAAATAGTGAATTTTATTTTCTTTTATATAGTTTATTATTTTACTAAATATTTCTCTTTGCTCTAACCTTCTTAACTTTCCAAAATCACCCTTTGAATTTAATGTAGTAAAAGGTGTATCAAAATGCATATCTGCTATATGTACAAACTTCATATTTCCTCCAATTATTTTTTTCTTTTCTATTTTATATTATTTTATTTTTTTAGTCAATATATTTAAAAACATTTGTTTTAAAATGTCGCTTTACGGTGTTACAACTCACAGCCTACTAGTATATAAGCCTATAAATATGTTAGTTTAGAGCATACAAGTGGTTCGAAGAATGACGAGTTAGAAATAGTAACTTTACGGTTTCTTATGCAGTTGGGGTGAGCAGAAAAACAAATATATTACAACTTTATAGTATCACTAAAATTAAATAATAGTTTTAAAAGCAAAAAAAATAAATGATAATATAAAATTACCATTTATTTTAATTCTTAATCTTCATCTATTGGTCCAAACAACTCATCAAATTTTGCCTCTAATTCTTTTTGAACATCTATAGAAAATACTTCATCCTCTTTATCATCTTCCACATCTTGTGATAAAGTTGGTTCTGCTTGTGGCAAAACTGTTTCCTCTTGTGGTAGTGTTGGAGCCTCTTCTACAGTTGGCTCATCATCAAATAAATCATCTAACGATTCTACCTTTAAGTCATTTTTCTTAGTATTTTCTGTTTCTTCAACATAAGGGTTATATGGATTATATTTTCTCCATTTTCCTCTGTCTCCAATGTTAAATTCTAAGTGATTTAATGTATATTCTGAAAGTTTTCTAGCCATAGGCTTTTCAAAATAATAATATTTTCTAGCTCTAATAGGTTTTATTCCCTTTTCATAAATAATACATTCATCATTATCCATTCTTCTTAATTCATCTGGTGTCATTAGCGCTCTTCCTAATACTTGGTCAGACTCGCTAAGCCCTTGTTTATGATAATGTTTATCTCTATTTACTGAAGTACTGTCCCTTGTAATTGTTTTTTCTCCTAATGCTTTTGAAAAATATTCTACAGTTTTATATGAGTTACTTCCTAAAAATACGTGTGTATCACAGTTACCCATAATTGTTTCATATGATTTTTCATAAACTGCTTCTAATTGGTCTAAGTTTTGTAAAATAACACTAAATGAAATACCTCTACTTCTACTTGTTGATATTTTTTTATCAAAGTCTGGTATTTTACCAATGTTAGCAAACTCATCACATATAAAAAATGTTGGTACTTTTAGTCTTCCGCCATTTTCATCTGCAAAATTGTATAATTGTTGTATCATTTGAGAAAAGAATATTGTTAATAAAAAGTCATAAGCTGTATGTGTGTCTGAAGATATAACATATACTGCTGTTTTTTTGCTACCAATTTCTTCAAAATTAATTGTATCTGTAGATGTTACTTCTGCTATTTCTTTTGAGTCAAACTTACCTAATTTTGATTGCAATGAGCTTAGTATTGAACCATATGTTTTTTCTGGAGCAATTTCTATAGATTTATAGTACATTCTAGCTGGATGATCATATGGTAATTGGTTAATAAGCTCTGTTAATAAGTTACTTCCACCATTATTATTTGCAGCCCTTACTAATTCCGCACAACTAGCTAAGTTTTGCTCTTCTTCTGGTCTTGTTGCCATTAAATAATATATTAATGCTTTTAATAGCATTTCAGCCATATCATCCCAATATGGGTCTGAATTTCCACTCTCTGATTTTTGTCCTTTTACTATAGTGTTTGCAACAACGTCTACATCTATTTCACTAGAAATATGCATTAAAGGGTTATATCCGTCACTATTGGCTGGATTTACTAAATTTAATACTTTTATTTCATATCCATTTTGTTTTAAAAATCCTGCTGTTTTGTCGTAAAGCTCTCCTTTTGGGTCTGTAAATACATATGAACCTAGCATTTGATATGCATTTGGTATTGAATATGAAGCAGATTTACCAGAACCAGAACCACCGACTACCAATACATTTATGTTTCCTCTTTTATCAACTGGTAAATAGTGATTTTCTGCTAGTAAAATTCCTTTGTTTTTACTTAAAACTTGATATTCTTCTCCACCTTCGCTCCAATCACTTGAGCCGTGTTCAATATCTTTATATTCACTTTTCGCTCTAGTTTTAAATAAACCTATTGTTGCAAATATAATATAAAAAATAGTATAATATGCTAATGTTTTTAAAAATATTCCTATATATTTTTCTCCAAACACCTTTGTAAATGTATTAAAACTTGTAATGTTAGCTACTAATTCTTCTATAAATACTCCAAAATCAAAAATTCCATTGGCATTAATTGAATTTGCAATGGAATATGCTAATGGGGATACTAGGATTATCGTAAGAACAACCCATAGTATCCCAATTATTATTAAACTTACTTTATTATCTTTTAATGTCTTTTTTACTTTAACATTCATTGTTTATATCACCTTTTCTTTTGTTTTATCTTTCAGCTTCTTCAGTTTTTCTATTTTTACTTGGAGAGTATTTTTCTCTTTCTTTTCTAGCTTTTACTATATTTCTATATGCCTCTGGATCCATTTTAGCAGCACTACCATCTTGTTTTACTAATTCTCCATTTTCTGTTACAAATCCATTTCCTGCAGCAATTTCTATATTTCCTTGCTCTTCTATATAACCTGAGACAACTTCAAACACTTGTCCTTTTGGTGGAAATTCTAAATCTTTTTCTGTTACATTAAAGGCGCTACCTGCAACCATAGCTGAACCTACCGTATTTTGTTTTGAATGTACATTTGTACTACTCATATAAATACCCCTTCCTAAACATCTTCTTTATTTTCTCTAATTTCAAATGCAAAATATGATTTGTATGGTTTTAATTTGCATTTACCTTTTACTTCATTTGTTTCTTTATCAAAATATAAAACAGGTTTGATTTCTTCTGTGGTTTCTGGGTCTATAATAGATATAGGCCTTTTTAAGTCTGGTGTATATTTAAATTCTTTATATTCTGTTTCTTCTTCAGAATATAAAGTGTCAAACTTTATTGGTATAGGACGTTTTGCAATTTTTACTTTGTCATCTGCTAATAGTCCCATATTAACTACTACTTTATCTTGTCCAAAAGATAAAATAACTAATTCTTCTTCTTTTTCAGGCTCATCAACAAAAAACGTTTTCTTTTTTAAACTTCCATTTAATTCTTCTGCATATTCTAAACGTTGTACAGTAAATTTAGGATATTCTTGTAATAATTCCTTATCTGTTTTGTTTACTCTATAAATTACTGTGTTTACTCCTTGAGGATCTGTAATACTAAAGTGTTTACCTTGTATTTTGTCCATCTTTTTTCTCCTTTTCTATGAATTTATTAATACATAGTTTTTCATTTGAATTATTTAATTACCAATTTTAATTATAATATATTTTTAGCTATATGTCAACCTATTTAAAGCATTTTGTTTATGTTAACGAGTAAAAAATACTTTTTGAATAAAAAGTTAACATCTTCTTGGATTATAGCTAGATATATTCTTTAATTGTTTAAATAATTCTTCTTCTTCTTTTGTTAATTGTTTTGGAATCATAATTTGTATATTTATAATTAAGTTACCTCTACCACCTTTTCCGTCAAGATACCCCTTATTATCAATACGAACTTGGTCTCCTGTTTGAGTTCCTGGCGCAATATATAATGAAATTTCTTCATCTATAGTATTTACCTTTACCTTTGTTCCCAATGCCGCTTCCCACGGACTTAATAAAAGATTAGTATATAAGTCAAAACCATTTAATTTATATTTTTTATCATTTTCAATATGTATTTTTATTAATAAATCTCCTGGCTTTCCGCCATTTTCTCCTGGTTTTCCTTGTCCTATTAAACGTATTTTTTCATTATTTCTAATACCTGCTGGAACCTTTACTTGAAATTTTTTCATTTTGCCTTCTATGGTTCTTAGTGAAATTTCCTTTTCTTTACCATAAAAAGCATCCATTATAGATACTGTAATTTCTGTTTCTACATTTTCGCCCTTTATGGCTATCTTTTTATTTTTAGTATTTACTTTTTTACTTTCGTTATTTTCTACATCTTTACTAACTTGTCCAAAGAAAATTGAAAAAAGTTCTCCAAAAATAGTCTTTTTCTCTTGCTTTTTGTTATAACTTTTGCCTATATTGTTATTCCACATTCTGTCATATTTTCTTCTTGATGAAGCATTAGATAATATTCTATATGCTTCATTAATATCTTTAAATCTTTCTTCTGAAAAGTTATTATTCATATCTGGATGATATTTTTTTGCTTGTTCACGGTATGCTTGTTTTATTTCTTCAACCGTTACCTTATTATTACTTAAGCCTAGTATTTTATAATAATCTTTGAAAATCATTTAGATTTCCCCCTGTTATGCACCTTAATTTCTCCGTCTTTTGTTACGTTGTTTATTATATCATATTTATTAGTGGTTTAAAAGGCTTTTATTAATTTTTGTGCTAAAATTGTAAACCAACTTTTATTATTTTGTAATACTTCAATATAAAAACTAATCTTATAGCAATCTTGTAACTAGTAATTTTACTCATATATTCAAAAATATAAAAGGCAATACTAAAATTAGTATTGCCTTTAAGTTCTCTTTTGTTATATATATTATCATATATATTTTATTTTCTTTATGGAATAATTACAATTCCTCCTGATTTTTGTGTAAAGTATCCTGGTGATCCTGTTTTATCTATTCTTGCGTATGTTTTATCTGTGTAAGAGCTATTATATGTAGTCCCATTTCCTCCAACCAGATTTGAGCAGCC
Source organism: Clostridia bacterium (assembly GCA_051891195.1). Lineage (GTDB taxonomy): Bacteria > Bacillota > Clostridia > TANB77 > CAG-508 > CAG-273. Next base: position 1,418 of record JBJFEZ010000059.1, on the reverse strand, counting down.
ACTAAACATATATGATGAACCTGTTACATTTGTTGTTACAAAATTACTGCTTGCATATATTGTTGTTAGACTACTACAAGTATAAAACATACTACTCATCTCGGTTACATTACTCGTATTAAAGTTACTTAAATCTAAGCTGGTTAATTTTTCGCACCCAGAAAACATATTTTTCATATCTGTTACTTCACTTGTATTAAAATTACTTAAATCTAAATTGGTTAATTTTTTGCAGTTATAAAACATTGCATACATGCTTGTTACTTTACTTGTATTAAAGCTACTCAAATTTAAACTTGTTAGATTATTGCATTGACCAAACATATAGTCCATCTCATCAGTTACATTGCTTGTATCAAAATTACTTAAATCCAAACTTGTTAGATTATAGCAGGCAAAAAACATACTTCTCATATATGTCACTTTACTTGTATCAAAGTTGCTTAAATTTAAGCTCGTTATTTTTTGGCAATTATCAAACATATCTCCCATGTCTGTTACTTTACTTGTATCAAAGTTACTTACATCTAAAGTTGTTAAGTTTAGACATCCATGAAACATACTTGACATACTTAGTACATAGCTTGTATTTAAATTATTTATATTTGTAATTCCTGCTAATTGATTACATCCATAAAACCATCCACTAGTACTATTAGGAATTATTTTATTAACAAATATAACTGTTTTTATACTACTTCTATCATTGTACCAAGGAGAATTTCCCTGCCCATAGCCCATTCCTCTAATATTTCCATAAGATGTTTGTACTGTTTTTCCTGATATTGTTGAACTATTATTGCTAAATCCTAATGTACCATCTGTGTATAATGTTACATTTATATCTGTAAGTTGGTCTACTGTTACTAATTGTGATACAGTTTCTGTTTTATTACCCGCTTTGTCTACAGTTAATACATGCAAATAATATTTTCCTTCTGTACTTGTTGTTAGGCTTATTTTTTGACTGTTACTACTAAATGCTGTTGCTGAGTTCCACGCTGTTGATGTTGTTCCTAGTTTTGATGATGTTGTATTATATACATATTTACAACTTGTTGTATTTACTCCACTTTCATTATCTGTATGTGTTACCGTTGCTGTTATTGCTTGTCCCGGATTTGAATGATTATCGCTTAAGCTTATAGTTGCTGTTGGATTTGTTTTGTCTAATACATTTATAGTTGTTTCATCTCCATAGTTAGTTCCATCTGTTAATCTTGCATATACTACGTTTCCATGTTTTAAACCTGTTACTGTTGTTCCTGTTGCCCAAGTTCCACTTTCTCCAATTTTATATTGTATTGTTAGGCTTGATGTTGTTTCTAATGTTACTGTTGCTGTTTCATTGCTCCAAGTTATACTATTGGCTGTAATTTCTCCTGTTAAAGCTACTGTTTTATCTGTAAAGTATCCTG
>JBJFEZ010000058.1:17921-26960 GCA_051891195.1 Clostridia bacterium | reverse complement strand
TAAGAGCTTTTTATAAGAAAGTAATATAGTTTGTTGTTGTAATAATAGGCTGAAACAGGCTTTGTTAAAGGAATAGCGAGATTTTGAAGGGAGGGCCATTTTGCGCGGTGTTATATTTTACTCCTATTTCTTATTGTACAAAACTTTCATAATACAAACCAAATGTCATCTGTTTTTATGTATATTGGATTACATTTTATATTATTCGACACACAATTTTAAATTCCTTGAGATAAAAATGCAGTTATTGAAATAATATCTAACAAAAAGTTAATTGAAAAATTAGCTTTATTTTTTTGCCTCCAAATTCAAATTTAAGGAGGTAATTTTAAATGAAAAAAACAATTTATGATTTTGAAAACAAATACGAAGTACAAGATGATTTACTAATTGATAAGGCTTTAGAGGGATTAGATGAAAGGACATTGCACGAAACAATAAAAGCAATGTTAATAAATACAGTAAAAGACTGTATTAAATATGAAACATGGATGGATCCTGATATGGCAGAAATAAGTAATCTACTTGTAAAAGAAGAAAAAACAGAAGATGAAATGAGAAGAATAAAAAATGCACAAGATAGATTAAGAAATTCATTACATTTTGCTAGAATTTCAGAGAATAGTCTAAATACTCTTTTATATCAAATGCTATCGACAGATGATATAAAACAAGCATTTAAACAAGATATACCAGCAATGTGTGAAAACTTATATTATTTGGTAGATATGGAAAATGATATAGCAGAGAGCTTAACACTATATTTTGAAGAACTTTATGATGCCCCAAGCTATAAGGAAATGTGTATGGCAATAAATAATACTATTGAGGATTTCATAGAAAATGCAGAAGAATATATCGAAGATATAAAAGAGCATGAATACTATGACCAATTTGTAAGTTTTAGAGAACAATCAAGAAAAAGAAAAGAAGAACAGGAGAATGCCAATGAGTAAAGTTATAGCAATAGCAAATCAAAAAGGTGGAGTTGGAAAAACAACTACCACTTTTTCTTTAGGTGTAGCTCTTGCTAAACAAGGTAAAAAAGTATTACTTATTGATGCAGATCCTCAAGGCGACTTAACTACTTGTATGGGGTACTATAATCAAGATGAATTGCAAAATACTATTGGAACACTAATGTCAGATACTATTTGTGATAATGAAATAAATGTACAAGAGGCAATACTTCATCATAAAGAGGGAGTAGATTTAATTCCATCTAATTTAGATTTATCAGCAATAGAGTTTTCTTTAGTAAATGCAATGAGCAGAGAGTTTACACTTAAAAACTCTATTAAAGATATAAGAGATAACTACGATTATATCTTAATTGATTGTATGCCTAGTTTAGGAATGATAACAATAAATGCTCTAGCTTGTAGCGATAAAATAATAATTCCTGTTCAAGGAGAATATTTAGCAGCTAAAGGTATGGGACATTTGTTAAAAACAGTTACTAGAGTTCATAAACAAATTAACTCTAATCTAAAAATTGGAGGAGTATTACTTACACTTGTAGATAAAAGAACTAACTTATCAAAAGATGTAAGAAATACATTAGATGAGAATTATGGGCAATATGCAAAGATTTATAATACTGAAATTCCTAAAGCTATAAATACAGCAAAATCTACATCGACAGGTAAAAGTATATTTGAATTTGACAAAAATAGTCCAGTTGAAGAAGCATATAAAAATTTAGCAAAGGAGGTTTTAGACAATGAAAGAACAAAATCAAAAAATGAAACTTCCAAAGTTAGATGATTTATTTACTAATCAAGCACAAAGAGATTATGAAAATGCAGAAAAAGTAGAAATAGTCCCTATTGAACTTATTGATGATAATCCTAATAATCCTTATCATGTAAATAGAGATGAGAAAATGCAAGAAATGGCAGAAAGCATTAAGCAATATGGTGTTTTAGAACCTATTATTATTCGACCTAAAGAAAATGGAAGATACGAACTTGTTGCTGGGCATAGAAGAAAAATAGCTAGTATTATTGCAGGAGAAAAAGTTATAAGATGCACCATCAAAGATTTAACAGATGATGAAGCTACAATTCTTATGGTAGATAGTAACATTCAAAGAGAGGAAATTTTACCAAGTGAACGAGCTTTTGCTTTCAAATTAAAATTAGAAGCATTAAATCATCAAGGAAAAAAACTAGATGGAACAACTTTGTCGCCATTGGATACAAAGTTGGATTCTGCACAAATAATAGCAAACGAAAATAATGAGAGCAGAGCACAAATATTTAGATATATTCGACTTACTTATTTAATACCAGAATTATTAGAAGAAGTAGATAATAAGCGAATAGCATTTAGACCAGCTGTTGAATTATCTTATTTAGAAGAAGATTATCAATATGTAATTTTAAATAAATTACAATATGATGAAGTTTCTCCAAGTTTAAGTCAAGCTATTACATTAAAGAAAATGCAACAAGAGGGAACTATATCTGAAGAAAAAATAGAAAACTTATTAGATAAAGAAAAACCTAATCAAAAAGAGTTTATAAAGATACACAATGAAAGAATAGAAAAGTACATACCAACTAAAATTAAAGAGTCTGGTAAAGTAGAAGATTTTATTATTCAATGTGTGGAAGAACACAACAAAAGAGAAAAATTACGACAAGAACGAAATGTTAGATAGTGTGTGAACAAAATAATAATAGTTATGATTATTTGTTTGTGTGAACACATTACAAAGTTTTCCCTTACAAACCCTTTCAAATACATACTATATTACAAACTAAAAGAGAAATATTATTATATTTTATAAATTTATAATTAAATATTTTATACATTTGCGACTTTTTCTAAAAGCAGTATAATTAAGGCAAAAGGAGATGATAAGTTATGAAAAATAAAAAGTTACTAAGTTTAATAATGGTAGCTCTAATAATTGCATTAGTTATGACTGCTTTGATAATAAAAAATACACAAGCAAATTCAAGTGAAAGTAATATAGCAAGTAATGATGAGTTTATAAACGAAATAGATGATACAAATGAGATTCAAAGTGCAAGTGAAAATATCACAGAAGAAACAGATATTGCACAAGAAATTATTGTTTTAGAAAGTGATACAGAAACAGCACCAGAAGCGGAAACAACACAAGTTATACAAGAAGAACCAAAGAAAATAACAAATACTCAAGAGAAAAAAATAGAAAGTTCAAAACAAACACAGCAACAGCAGACAATTCAAACAACAACCAAGCAAACAAGTACACAAATACAAGTACAAGAACAGCCTAAACAAGAAACAAAGACAGAAACCAAAGTACAAGAGCCAGTAGCACCAAAATGTAGTGATGGTAAACATGGAGTAGGAGTTGGTAATTCTAACAAATGGTTTAATAGTTACAGTGAAGCAATTTCTTATTATGATAATTTAATAAATGGTTACAGTAACCAAGTGCATAGTGGAGCGATAACAGCAGAGGAATATAACGAAAAATGCCCTTATGGTTACGAAACATGGAGTTGTCCATATTGCGGTAAATGGACATTGAATTTCTATTATAGATAATTAAATAATATTTCATAGAGCAAGTAGCAATACTTGTTCTTTTTTTGCCTAAAACCAAAAAAGGAGGAATTTAAAGATGATAAAAACATCAAAATATAAAAAAATCATAGCATTTATTTTATTAATAATAACAATGTTAAGTGCAAGTCAGCCAATTTTTGCAGCATCAGGAACAGGTAGCTGGTTTGGTGGACAATTTGCGTCATACATCAAAACAACAGACAATGCAAATACTCAATATGGAGTTTTATTAAGAAGATTGATAAACTATTCTACAGGAGAACAAAGAACAGTTTTTTGTGCAGAACATGGTGTAGATTTCGATACAGGTACAATATACAAAGGTAGTTATTACACCCCTGTTGATTCTAAAATCAGAAAAGCATGTAAAATAGCTTATTTGGGATGGTATAAACAACATGGGGACTATGTAATAAATGGCGGAACATCAGATGCTAATAAAAAGCAATATGTTCTAACACAGCAATTTATATGGGAAACTCTAGGACAAAGTTCAGCAACTTTTATTGACAGCGGTATTCAAGCAGAATATGTGAGTTTTAAAAGCAATATAGAAAATCAAATAGCTCAAATGGAGAAAAGACCAAGTTTTGATGGAACAACAATAACTATTCAAGCTGGAGAAAGCAAAACATTAGATGATTCTAATGGTGTATTATCTAGTTATCCAGCTTTAGATAAAACAACTAATGGAATAAGAGTACAACATTCAAGTGGAAGTAACTCTATGACCATATATGTAGATGAAAACACTAATTTAGAAAATTATACAATTACTGATGCAGAATTTAAGTCATGGGGAATGATTAAAGATGGTACTCAAGATGAAGATTCAATGGTTTATTTTGAATTTGCATCAGGTGTTCAAAATCAATTATATTCAATGGCATATAATGATCCAATAACTTTAAGTTTCAGTATGAAAATTGAATTATTTGGTAAAGTAGAATTACAAAAGTTAAATACAAATGGAGATTTAGTAAATGGAGCAGTTTTCAATGTAAGAGGACCAAATGATTATAACAAAGATGTTACTGTTACTAATGGAAAAATAACTATTGAAAAACTAAAAAAAGGAACATATACAATCGTAGAAAAATCTGTTCCTTATGGGTATTTATTAGATACAAAATCTTATGATGTTGAAGTTAAAGTAAATCAGACAGCAACTCAAGCAATAGTAAATGAAGAACCAACAGGAGAAATTAAAGTATATAAAACAGATGCTTATAATAACAAACTAAAAGGGGCAGAAATTTCTCTTTATGCTAAAGAAGATATAAAAAATGTAGCTGGAACAATTACATGGTATAAAAAAGGCGATTTAGTTGCAAAAGCTACAACTAATGAACAAGGAATGGTCACTTTTACTAATTTGCATTTAGGACATTACTATGTAAAAGAAACTAATGCCCCAGAAGGTTATCTATTAAATGCAGAAGAATTTGATGCAAACCTTAAATATAAAGATGGAACAACAAAAGTAATTTATTTAGATGTAAATAATGTTATAGATGAAGAACCAACAGGAACAATAACAATTATAAAAAAGGATTCTGAAACTGGTTCTGTAACACAGGGAGATGCAATATTTACAGGTGCAGTATATAAGGTTTATGCAAAAGAAGATATTTATAATAAAGCAAAAACTAAAAAATTCTATTCAGCTGGAGATTTAGTAGCAACTAGAACAATGGATGAAAAAGGTACAACAGAAGATGTTACAAATTTACCATTAGGAAAATATATAGTTAAAGAAGAAACAGCACCTTTGGGTTATATGATAGATACAAAAGAATATGAAGTTAATTTAGTATATAAAGACCAATATACAAAGGTTATTTCTAATACTACAACAAGTTTAGAAAATGTTAAGAAAATGGGAGTTCATATTTTCAAATCTGGTATAAAAGAAAATTCTGGAGAAACACCAGGATTAGAGGGTGCAGAATTTACTATAAAATTAAATTCAGCAGTAGAAAGAGCTTATGCACAAGGCTACACTTATGCAGAGGTTTGGAATGGAATAGATGAAGATGGTAACAAAGTAAATGCTGATAGCAAAAGAGTTGCAGAAGCTCAAGTAATTGCACCAACTTATGAGATAATAAAGACAGATAGTGATGGTAATGCTTACACACAGAATAATCTACCTTATGGAAAATATATAGTTAAAGAAACCAGAACACCAACAGATTATGAAACAGCAGCTGATTTTACATTTTCTATTGCTAATGATGAATCAGAGATTAAGGAAATAGCAAAGAAAACAAAACATTTAGTAGTAAATAATGAGCAATTAGAAACATATATAAAACTAATTAAAAAAGATCTTAAAACTGGAAAATCTGTAACATTAAATTCTACAACATTTGAAATTAAGGCTACAAAAGATATATATGACAGAGCTACTAAAAAAATATTATTCAAAAAAGGAGAAACAATTTCTCAAAAAGTGGGAAATACAACATATACATCTTTTACTACTAATGCAGATAATATCGTAGTTCCAGATAACTCATATAATAGTAAAAATGATAATAAAGCAGAGATTACTATACCTTTAAAATTACCAGTAGGTAGCTATGAAATAACAGAAATAAAAGTTCCAGATGGCTTTTTACAATTAGATGAGGCTGTTAAGTTTGAAATTAAAAATGTAAAAGATTATGATATAGACCAAGATGGAGATTATATCAAAGAGGTAGTTGTTAAAAATGAACAGCCAACAGGAACGATAAATTTAGATAAGAATATTGCATTAAGGGAAGATGCAGATACTTCACTTATTGATACATCAGACTTATCTGGTATTAAATTCAAACTATTAGCAAAAGATAATATTTTAGATATGGCAGATGGTAGTATAATTTACAAAAAAGGACAAGAGATTAAAGAATATAATCTTTCTAAAGATGGGAAATTAACAATTGCAGATCTTCCAATGGGAATATATGAAATTGAAGAAACAAAAACTTTAGATGGGCTTGTATTAAATACAACAAAATATGAAGTTAAATTCGAGCAAAAAGATTTAACAACAAAAGTTTATACTGAAAAATTAGATATATCAAATGATACAACAATGGTAGAATTCTCTAAAACAGATGTTACTGGAGATAAAGAATTACCAGGAGCAAAACTTTCTGTATTAGATAGCGAAAATAATGTTATAGATACATGGACATCTACTGACAAAACTCATAAAATTGAGGGACTAACAATAGGAAGAGAATACACACTAAAAGAAGAAATAGCTCCAGAGGGTTATGTAATAGCGACAAGTGTTAAATTTACAATAGATGATACAAATAAAATTCAAAAAGTAAATATGAAAGATAAAATAGTTTCAATGTCTAAAACAGATATTGGAGGAAAAGAAGTAGAGGGTGCTAAAATTCAAATTATAGATAAAGATGGAAATATCGTAGATGAGTGGATCTCTACAAAAGAAGAACATAAGATTAAAAATCTAGTTGAAAATGAAACTTATACTTTACATGAAGAAACAGCTCCTAATGGCTTTGTAAAAGCTACAAATGTTACATTTAAAGTAACAGATGAGAAAAAAGACCAACACATAGAACTAATCAATAAAGTAGTAGAAATTACAAAAGAAGATATTTCTGGAAAAGAGATACCAGGAGCAAAACTACAAGTATTAGATTTAGATAATAATGTGATAGATGAGTGGATTTCAGAGGAAAAAGCTCATAAAGTTACAGGACTAGAAGAAAATAAGACATACAAATTACATGAAGAATTAGCAGTAGGAAACTATGTTAAAGCATCTGACATAGAGTTTAAAGTAACAAGCGATAGTAAAGAAACTCAAAAAATTGTTATGATAGATAAGTTAGTAGAAATTACTAAAACAGATATAACAAATGGAAATGAATTAGAGGGTGCAGAGCTAGAAGTAACTGATGAAGCTGGAAATATAATAGACCAATGGACATCTACAACAGAGGCACACCAAGTAAAAGGTTTAGAGGAAGGTAAAACATATATTTTAAGAGAAACAACAGCACCTTATGGCTATGAAATAACAGAAGAAATAAAATTCGTTGTTACGACAGATAAAACCACCCAAAAAATCGAAATGAAAGATATGCCAATACTTAAAAATGTAAAGGTTATAAAAGTAGATTCAGAAACAAAGGAAGTCATCAAAGATAAATTTACTTTTGCAATTTACGAAGATCCAGAATGTACAAAACTAATTAAAGAGGTAAAATCTAATAAAGAAGATGGAACAGCTTTATTTGAAGAATTGAGATATGGAACATACTATATTAAAGAAATAAAAGCTCCAACAGACTATGAACTATCTGACAGAGTTGTAAAGGTTGAAATAAATGACAAAGGAATATTTGTAGATGATGAACAAGTAGAAGAAAAAGATAGCACAATAGAATTTACTTTTGAAAATAAGAAAATAGAAGTTCCTAAAACAGGAGATGAAAGCAAAATAAAATTATTTGCTGGAGCAGTCATATTATCTTTATTAGGAATTGCTTATATAATTATTCGTAACCACAATAAGAATAAACAAAATTAGTTATTTAAGGGAGATTAGTATTAAATTATAAAACCAATCTCTCCTTTTCTTTTTACACATAAGACAAAAATTAAATAATGTGGTATAATCTTCTCAAATAGTAATTGAGGAGAGATTATTATGTTTAAAAAGAAGAAAAAAATAGAGTTGAATAGTGAGGAATTAAGAACTATGCGTTATTCTTTAATGGATTTTAGAAATAATTTACTAAAACAAAATAAATATGCAGATCCAGTTAATGAAATAATAGTTAAATTAAAGGACAGAATTAAAGTAGATAAATACGATTTAGGACTTATGATTAATAGTCTAAATGAAAGCAGAACTACAATGCTTAATGATAATAAAGATACAGAATCTGTAGATTATTTACTTTTAAAGCTAATTAAAATTCACGATACTCTATAATAAAGAATAATTATAAATTTTAAGTAAGTTAGATTAACATCTAGCTTATTTTTTTATGCTTGAAAACAGGAGGTGTGAGATGCCAAGAAAAAAAGAAAATCCAAGAATAGAAACTTTTAATAAATTAATAAAAGCTGGAAAATCAAGCGAAAAAGATATACTTAATTTGAAAATAGAAGATTTAAAAACTATAACAGAAGATAAAGATATTCAAAATATTATTATTTTACGAGAATGTATAAAAAATCATAATACCATTGAATATTTTAATTACACACAGACTAAACAAGGAGAGGAGGAAACTTAATGCCTAGTAAATATCAATTAGTAAATGAAATGGCAAATGATACATTAAAAGAAATAACAAATAGTTCTGAAAACTGGATTAAATTTCTGGAAACAGCTAGTAACAATTATAAATACTCTTTTAATGAACAAGTGCTTATTTATGCACAAAAACCAAATGCAACTGCTTGTGCTGATATAGAAACATGGAATAAAAG
>JBJFEZ010000058.1:5653-17821 GCA_051891195.1 Clostridia bacterium | reverse complement strand
ATGCACAAAAACCAAATGCAACTGCTTGTGCTGATATAGAAACATGGAATAAAAGGCTTAAAAGATGGGTAAATAAAGGTGCAAAAGGAATAGCTTTAATTTCTATTGAAAATGGTAGAAATGTGTTAAGGCATGTATTTGATATTTCTGACACTCATAGTGGTATAAATCAAGAATTAAAGTTATGGGAAGTCAAACCCTCTTATGCAAATGGACTTATTGAAACATTGGAAAATAGCTTTGGTAATTTAGAAATTAAAGATAATCTAGCTGAAGCAATATATTCTAGCTCATCTAATCTAGTAGAAGATAATTTTCAAGATTATTTAGTAGATTTAAAAGAAGTAGTAGAGAATAGTTCTTTGCAAGGATTAAATGATGAAGAATTAGAGTCATTTTTTAAAGGACTATTGGTAAATTCAATATCATATATGGCAATGAAAAGATGTGGTATTGAACCAATGGAACATTTTAATTTTAGTGATTTTGAACTTATAAAACAATTTGATAGCAAAAGAGTTATTTCAAGATTAGGTGCTGCAATTAGTGATATAGCAGAACAAGAGCTACGAGAAATATATTCTAGTGTAAGAAATTTTGAAAAATCTACAAATAATATAAATCGTACATTTGTAAATAATCAAAAAACGAATTATCATGTAAATGAAAATAAAAATAATGAAGGGAGAAATGATTATGAGAGAGTTAACATACCAACAAATGGGAGATTATCAAGTACCACAAGTAGCATTGCCACAAACAAAGAAAATGACACAAGGGAGATTCTCAAGAATGAGGGAGAAATTTCTAAAGGAACACAAAAGAGGACTATACGAGGAATTGATGCTAGATGGCAAAATGGAAGAACATTTAGGAGAAATAGAGGAAACAGCTCAAAACAGATTGAAACTACTAATCAAACAATTAGCAGAGAAAGCTCAAGTGAACGAAGAAATGAAGAGAGCAGATCAAATGGGTTGGGTACAAGCAATGAACGCAATACGAAACCAAGCAGAAGAAATGATAATAACAGAGTTGATTTACAATTAAATCTATTTACAGATAGCTATATTCCACCAATAAAAAATTTACCAAGTGTAGAAGAACAAATAAATAATATTCAAGCACAGGCAGAGGTAGAAAATACTTCTGCTTTTGAATTTACACAAAAAGTAATAGATGATGTTCTTTTAGAGGGTAGTCATTTTGCTGATGGAAAATTTAGAATTTATAGATTATTCCAAGAAAGTTATTCTACTGAAGATAACATTACTTTTCTAAAAAAAGAATATGGCGAGGGTGGTGGAGGTGTAAGAAATTACGAAAATTTAGACGAATGGCATAATGCAAAAGGAATTAGACTAACATTCGGACTAAAAGAAAATGCACCAGAAACTTTGCTAACATGGAGTAAGGTTGAAAAAAGAATAAAAGAATTAGTTAATGCTGATATTTACCTTAATAGCAATGAAAAAGAAGAATATCAAAAATGGCTTAATGAGGAATATGAAAATCAAAAATGGATGTATGATGCAAGAGTAAATCCAGATCAAAAGCAAGTAGTTGTTGATGAAGAAAAGCAAGATATTCAAAATATAGAAAAGAATTATAGATTATCTAATGGTAACTATTTTCATTTTCATACTAATGAGGAGGGGTATTATTATGTGATTTATAATAACTTTGGAACAGAAATAGATGGTGGTTTACTAGAATATTCTGAAATAGATAATACTAAACAATCAGAACAAGATATAAGAAAAAGACTTGCAAATTTTACTGACATAGAGGAATTAGCAAAAGAAAATTTAAGAGAAGTAAGTCAAGAATTTATTGATAATTTAGAGTCTGGAGTTATTGCAGAAGAAGTTGGAAATGCTGTTTTAGAAAAAGTAGAAAATGATGCTATAAATGTAGTAAATGAGCTAAAAGAAAAAGATATTGAGCAAGCACAAAATGTATTAAATTTATTTAAAGCCAGAGAAGAAAATGGAAAGCCACTTGATAGAGATGAATATTATAAAAAACAAGAAAAAATAAACTATCATATTGATAACAATTCTTTAGGAGAAGGAACACCAAAAGAAAAAGTTAGAAGAAATATAGATGCAATAAAACTACTTAAGAAGCTAGAAGATGAAAATAGATTAGCAAACAAAGAAGAACAAGAAATTTTAGCTAGTTATGTAGGTTGGGGTGGACTTCCAGATGTATTTGATGAAAATAAAACAAATTGGAGTGAAGAATATCACGAACTAAAAGAGCTATTGACAGATAAAGAATATAGTTCTGCACGAGCATCTACACTAACTGCTTTTTATACACCACCAATAGTAATAAAAGCTATATATAAAACTTTGCAAAATATGGGACTAGAACAAGCAAATATTTTAGAACCAAGTTGTGGTACAGGAAACTTTTTAGGAATGTTGCCAGAAGAAATGCAAAATTCTAAATTATATGGTATTGAGCTAGATTCTATAAGTGGTAGAATATCAAAACAATTATATCAGAAAGCAGATATAAGAGTAGAGGGGTATGAAAAAGCAGATTTACCAGATTCTTTTTTTGATGTAGCAATAGGAAATGTACCTTTTGGAGATTTCAAAGTAAATGATAGCAGATATGATAAAAACAATTTCTTAATACATGATTATTTCTTTGCTAAAACTTTAGATAAAGTTAGACCAAATGGCGTAATTGCTTTTATAACATCTAAAGGAACAATGGACAAAGCAAGTCCAGAAGTTAGAAAGTATATAGCACAAAGAGCAGAGCTTTTAGGTGCAATTAGATTACCAGACAATACATTTACTAAAAATGCTGGAACAAAGGTAACATCTGATATTATCTTCTTGCAGAAAAGAGAAAATTTGACCGATATAATGCCAGATTGGGTATATCTTGATAAAGATAGCAATGATATTTCAATAAATAGCTATTTTACTGATAAACCAGAAATGATATTAGGAAATATGGAGATTGTTTCTACAGCTTATGGTTATGATTCTACTTGTAAAGCAGATGAAAATCAAAATTTAGAAGAACAATTGAATTATGCAATTACTAATATTCATGGAGAGTTACAAGATAACATTATTGAAAATGAAATAGAACAGGAAGATACATCTATTCCAGCTATTCCAAGTGTAAAAAATTTTTCTTATGCAATAATAGATGACAAGATTTATTTTAGAGAAAATTCAAGAATGATTTTACAAGATGATTTACCATTAACAAATCAAAACAGAATAAAAGGTTTAATCGCATTAAGAGAACAAACTAGAGAACTTATAGATTTACAATTACAAGATCGTTCTGATGAATATATACATATTGCACAAGCAAAATTAAATGAAATATACGATAGATTCACAAAAGAATATGGACTTATAAATTCAAGAGCAAATGAAAATGCTTTCTCTAATGATAGTAGTTATTTTCTATTATGCTCACTTGAAAAAATTGATGGAGATGGCAAATTTGTAGGGAAAGCTGATATATTCAATAAAAGAACTATAAAAGCTAAAAAACAAATATTGAAAGTTGATACTCCAGATGAGGCTTTAATTCTATCTATACAAGATAAGGCAAAAGTTGATTTGAACTATATGCAAAAATTATGTGGTATAGATATGGACAAAATGGTAAAAAGTCTTGAGGGAGTAATTTTTAATGTCCCAGAATATGGAGAACCAAACCATTGGGTAACTGCTGATGAATATTTATCTGGAAATGTTAGAGAAAAACTAAAAATTGCTGAAGAATTTGCAAAAGAAGATCCTAGCTTTAATATAAATGTAGAAAAATTAAAAGAAGTTATACCAGAAGATTTAACAGCAAGTGAAATTGGTGTTAAGTTAGGCTCTACATGGATACCACCAGAAATAGTTAGACAATTTATTTTTGAACTACTAGAAACTCCAAGATATAATCAATGGGATATTAAAGTAAAATATTCTAACATAACTGCTGAATGGTATATTGATGGAAAGAGTGTAGATAGAGATAATGTAAAAGCATATTCTACTTATGGTACACCAAGAATAAATGCTTATAAAATAATAGAGCAAACACTTAATTTAAAAGATGTAAAAGTATTTGATACTATTATAGATGATGAGGGCAGAAAGCAAAGAGTATTAAATAGAAAAGAAACTGCAATAGCATCAAGTAAACAAGATGCTATAAAAGAGGCTTTTTTAAATTGGATATGGAATGAACCAGAAAGAAGAAACAAATTAGTAAGACTTTATAATGACAAGTTTAATTCTATAAGACCGAGAGAGTATGATGGCTCTCATATAGACTTTGTAGGAATGAATCCAGAAATAAAATTAAGGACACATCAATTAAATGCAGTAGCTCATGTTTTATATGGTAAAAATGTTTTACTTGCTCACGAAGTAGGTGCTGGAAAAACCTTTGAAATGGTTGCAGCTGCAATGGAAAGTAAAAGATTAGGCTTATGCAATAAGTCTTTATTTGTAGTTCCAAACCATATTATAGAACAATTTGCTAGTGAGTTTTTACAGCTATATCCAAGTGCAAATATTTTAGTAGCAACTAAAAAAGATTTTGAAACAAAAAACAGAAAGAAATTTTGTAGTAGAATAGCAACAGGAGATTTTGACGCAATAATAATAGGACATTCTCAATTTGAAAAAATTCCAATGTCAATTGAAAGACAAAGATCTATATTAGAGGCACAAATAAATGATATAACAAATGGCATAAGAGAAGAAAAGGAGAAAAAGGGAGAATATTACACTATCAAGCAATTAGAAAAGACTAAAAGAGGATTAGAAACAAGACTTGAAAAGCTTAATAAACAAGAAAGAAAAGATGATGTAGTAACTTTTGAAGAATTGGGAATTGATAAATTATTCGTTGATGAAGCTCACAATTACAAAAACTTATTCTTATATACTAAAATGAGAAATGTTGGAGGAATAGCTCAAACAGAAGCTCAAAAATCTACTGACTTATTTATGAAATGTAGATATTTAGATGAGATTACAGGTGGTAAAGGTACTGTCTTTGCAACTGGAACACCAGTAAGTAATTCTATGGCAGAACTTTATACAATGCAAAGATATTTACAATATGATGATCTAAAGAAAAATGAATTAGAACATTTTGATAATTGGGCAAGTACATTTGGGGAAACTATTACAGCAATAGAACTTGCACCAGAACGGAACAGGTTACAGAGCTAAAACAAGATTTGCAAAATTTCATAATCTACCAGAGCTAATGTCAATGTTCAAACAAGTAGCTGATATACAAACAGCCGAAACATTAAATTTACCTACTCCAGATTTTGAGAATATAAATGTTGTTGTAAAACCTAGCGATATACAGCAATATATGGTACAAAGTCTTGGAGATAGAGCAGAAAATATAAGAAATGGTGGAGTAGATGCTTCCATAGATAATATGTTAAAGATTACTAACGAAGGAAGAAAGTTAGCACTAGACCAAAGACTTATAAATCCTTTATTACCAGATGCAGAAAGTAGCAAAGTAAAATCTTGTTTAGATAATATTTATAAGATATGGGAAGAAAATACAGATAAAAAATCTACTCAAATGGTATTTTGTGATTTATCTACTCCAAAAGACTTAAAAGGATTTGAAAAAGAAGAATTTACAGATGTATATAATGAATTAAAGAAAAAGCTAGTTGAAAAAGGTATTCCACAAAATGAAATCGCTTTTATTCATGAGGCAGATACAGAGGCTAAAAAGAAAGAGGTATTTGGTAAAGTAAGACGAGGAGAAGTAAGAATTTTAATGGGTTCTACTCAAAAAATGGGAGCTGGAACAAATGTACAAGACAAGCTAATAGCTATGCACCATTTAGACTGTGCGTGGAAACCATCAGATCTAACTCAAAGAAATGGTCGTATGATTAGACAAGGAAATGAAAATGAAAAAGTATTTGTTTATTCTTATGTAACAGAGAAAACATTTGATAGCTATATGTATCAATTAGTAGAGCAAAAGCAAAAATTTATATCACAAATAATGACATCAAAGACTCCAGCAAGATCTATGGAAGATATTGATGATAAAGCTCTAACTTATGGGGAAATTAAAGCATTAGCAACAGGTAATCCATTGATATTAAAAAAAACCGAATTAGATACTGAAGTTTCTAAACTAAAACTATTAAGGCAAGAATTTATGAACCAAAGATATGCTTTACAAGATAAAGTTATTAAATATTTTCCAGAAGAAATTGCAAGATTAAATAATAAGATTGAAGCTATGGAAGAAGATACAATTTGGTTAGATGAGCATACTAAACCTAACAAAGATGGATTCTCTCCAATGAAAATAGAAGATACTTTATATACTGAAAAACAAGATGCAGGTAAGAAATTATTAGAATGTGTACAAACTTTAAAAAGCATGGAAGTTAAGGAAATCGGAGAATATAGAGGTTTCAAAATGGAAATTAGCTTTGATTCATTTAGCAAAAATATAAAATTAAAAATGAAAAATAAATTTAGTTATTCATTAGATTTAGGAACTGACACAAATGGTAATATAACTAGAATAAATAATTGTTTAGAAAATATTTCAAGAGATATACCACACGAAAGGGAGAAATTAGATAATACCAATTTTCAATTAGAAAATGCAAAAAATGAAATACAAAAAGAATTTCCAAAAGAACAAGAGCTAAAAGAAAAATTGCAGAAGCTAGACGAAATAAATGCAGCGCTAAAAATAAATGATAATGATCATGAAATGTTTGGAGATGAACAAGAAGAAAAAGAAGATAAATCTTCAGATAAAAAATCGCCAGAGCGTTGTTAAAATATGCTACTTATGATATACTTTACTCATCAAATAGTAATTTGTCGCTGAGGTTAAGTAGCAGAAAATTTCTGCTATTTTTAATATAGTTAGTAAAAAATAAGAAATTTTTAAAAATTTTGTAACAAATTACAATTTCAATCGTCATATATGCAAAGGAGGATAAAAGTTATGCAGGATATGGAACAAATATATACTCAATATTTTGAAATAGTAAACAAATACTTATTCTGTTTAACTCATAATAATGATATTTCTGAAGAACTAACTCAAGAAACTTTTTATAAAGCAGTAAAGAAAATTGATACTTATAAAGGTGAATGTAAAATGTCGGTATGGCTATGTCAAATTGCTAAAAATCTTTGGTATGACCAATGTAAAAAAAATAAAAAGTTCGTAGAAACAAAAGAAGCAGATTTATTAAATGTACAAGCATTAAATACATTAGAAGAACAAGTTATCTCAAATGATGAAAAAATTTCACTATATAAAAAAATGCAGTATTTAGACGAGAAAACAAGAGAAGTAATGTATTTAAGAATAACAGGAGAACTTACTTTTAAAGAAATAGGAATTATTTTGAATAAGACAGAAAACTGGGCTAGAGTAACATTTTATCGAGGAAAGAATCAATTAAAGGAGGTTGATTGATATGAAAGAGAAAAGAAATTGTAAAATTATTCAAGATTTATTACCAAATTACATTGAGAATTTAACAAATGAAGAAACAAACTATTTTATCGAGGAACATTTAAAAGAGTGTCCTGAATGTCAAAAAGTATTAGCAAATATGCAAAAAGAAATTAAAGTAAATGCTACAAAAAGAGATGATAGAGAGGTAAAATACATTAAAAAATATAGTAATAAATTAAAAATTTTAAAATATGCATTATTAATTATAATATTAATATATGTAATAGTTGTAGGAAGAAGAACAATTATAATGACTTCACTTTCTGGAAAAGCAAATGAAAATCAAATATATGATAATTACTATGCAAGACTATATTCTTATCAAGGAGATACTTTAACTATAACAGAGAGTTATAATAAAGGTAAAGATTATTTGACAACACTTACGAGAATGGTTAATGGCAATGAAATTCAAAAAATAACTTATTATAAAAAAGGTAATGAGCAATTATTTATTACAGAGTCAGATGGCAAAAAAAATGTGCTAGATTCTGAAACAATGTTAGGAGGAACCGTATTACCTGTAACTTATGTATCAGATGGATTACTTGCAAATCTTCAATATGCTTTTATAACAGGGATTGATTCTACTTATTGTAATGGAAAAGAATGTTATATTGTTAAAGGAAATAGTTATGAAAGGTATATAGATAAAGAAACAGGATTAGCAGTTAGAAGCATAGAAAAATCAAATAAAGAGATAACTAGAAAAACAGATATGGTAGTTGACTATGAATATAAATTTAATATTGTAAAAGATAATGATATAGTTAAACCAGATACAACAAGTTATATAGAAAATAATAAGTAAATAAGATAGTGGTAAAAATACAGATTTTTATAAATTTATGCTATGGCAGATAATTGGTTGAAGATTATCTGCCTTTTATGTTATAATTATGAATTAGAAAGAGGGGAATGTTTATGAAAAGCAAACAAAAAATATTTATTGTAATAGGAATATTAGCTATTATTTTAGTAAGTTTTAGTCTTGGTTTATTTATAGGACAGAAAAATGCACCAAAGAACGATTTAGCAATTTGCAAAGTGGTAGGTCAAACATTTTATGCAAATATAGAAAGTATAAAGCAGTACAATGATGGTAGTTTTCATATCAATGTTAAAGGGTTAGATGTAAATGATATAAATTATAGGGGCAATTTTACATTTAAAGTAGATGATGATATGGATATGACTTGGAGAGGAGAAAAAGTTAAAGTTTCAGATTTGAAAGAAAGAAACAATATATCAATTACTTTTACTGATGAAACAATTAATGATATTAGTCCAACACCATTAAGAGAAGTCATAAAAATACAAATTTTAGATGATGAAAGATAGCGACAAATTACAATTTATATTAGTGATTACGGAGCAGTATTTTTATATATTGCTCTTTTTTGTCAAAAGTGCAAAAAGATAATTTATACATTTCAATTATTCAAAGTAATGTTCTAAAATACATTTAGGAGGTAAAAGGAAATGGAAGAATTATTTAATAAACCAATTTTAGATCAAATGTATGAATTTAGAAAGGAAGACTTTGAACAAGCAGTATATGACAATAATCCTGAATTAAAAGAAATTGAAACAACGCTATATGATGTAGCAGAAGATTTTAATGTTTTCTTAAAAAAAGTTATTCCTAATCAAGAAGATTATGATAAAGCAATAAAAATGTTTACAGATTATGATTTATTATATAGTAATGAAATAGTATTCTGGAGTAAAACATATTTTAAGTTAGGAATGATTGATAAGGATAAAATTAGAAATGAATTTTTTGCTAATAAGATGGAAATAAAAGACAATGATACATTTCTTAACTATGAAGCAAATAATTTTTCAGATTGGTTAGAAGAACAAAAAAGAAAATATACATTTGAAACAAAAGAATATAAAGAGTTACAGAAAAAGTACAATGAAATAAGCGAAAAATATCCAAATGCTATAGAGGTATTTGAAGATTTAAAACCAATTAACTTAAATAAAGAAGAAATGAAAGCCCTTGTAAAATTACGAAAAATAGATATTGATATGGGATATATGGAAAAAGATTTATGTTTTAAGTTAGGTATGAAAGAAGTATTAAACTTTTAAAATTAAATAATAATAGGAAGTTGAGTATATCAACTTCTTTTTTATTGGAAAGGAATTGTTATGAAGAAAAAAGAAAAATTGATTTGGAAATTTGAAAAATTAGATAATATAAGAATAGAGAATTTTATTAGAAATAAACAATGTTTAGAAGATTATATTTCTGATAGAGGGGGAATGGAATATTCATATACATTAGTTATTAATAAAATTGAAATTGCATTTAAATTGTTATGTAATAACAATGAATTTAAAAAAATAGATATAAATGAATTTATTGAATCTAATGACTTATTATATGCATCAGAACATTTTAGGTTATGGTTAAAGATGTATGAATTGCCGAATTCTTTTGTTCTTTTATTGGAACTTAATATTTTTGAAAAAGCATTGAAATATTTAGAAAAAACATTAAAAGAATATGATTTAATAAAACAATATAATGAACAAATAAAAAATCTAGAAAACTTAATGCAAGATGAAGGTATGGTGGTATAAATGTCAAAATTTGTACCAAGAGAAATTGTAAAACAAGCAAAACAAATTGACTTACTAACATATTTTATGAACAATAATCCATCAGAACTTGTAAAAAAAGGTGCTGGTACATATTCATTAAAAGCACATGATAGTGTAATTATAAGTAATGGATTATGGCATAGATTTTCTACAAATGAGGCTGGAAAAACAGCTTTAGATTATTTAATGAAAGTAGAAAAAATGACATTACAAGAGGCAGTAAGTTCTGTTTTAAATAGAGATATTACAACCTATATAAGAACAGAAAGTACGAATAATAATGAACCTAAAAGATTAGTTATTCCAGAGAAAGCAACAACTAATAAAGCAGTTATAGAGTATCTTAAAAATAGAGGAATTGATGAAGATATTATAAATTATTGTATAGAAAATAATCTTATATATCAAGAAGATAAAACAAACAATGTAGTATTTCTAGGGTATGATAAACAACACAATATTAGATATGCTGGGTGCAGAAGTACAAATGAAAAAAAGATAATGAGAGATGCAAAAGGAAGTTCAAAAGAGTTTTCTTTTAGATTGTTAAGTAAAATAAATAATAACTCATTACACATTTTTGAAAGCAGTATAGATTTATTATCTTATGCAACATTATTAAAAATAAAGGGTTATGATTACCAAAATCAAAACCTTTTAGCACTAGCTGGAGTATATCAATCAAGTAAGAATATTGAGAATAGTAAAGTACCAATAGCAGTACAAAATTTTTTAGATGAAAACAAAAATATACAAGATATTGTATTACATTTTGATAATGATAGAGCTGGTAGGGAGGCAACAAAGGCACTTATTATAGCACTTGATAGGTACAATATTTATGATATACCAGCTCCTTATGGAAAAGACACAAATGATTATTTATGTTTCAAATTGGGATTAAAAAAAAGACAAGAAATTGAGCAATATAAAATAAATAAAGTACAAAACAAGGAACAATATGCAGTACGATAAAATATGCTAAAATTTGATTTCTTGTCCTAGCAAGCAATGAATTTGTTCACACGAAAAATCGTGTTTCAAAATTCTGTACAATGGGGCAAGCCCCAATCCCCATTTTATAAATTGAGTTACAGGAGGGAGAGATTTGAGAAAAAGATATATAAGAAAAGATATAATGCTTAATGAAGTAGAAAATGAAAAACTGATAGCAGATTGTAAAAAGTGTAACCTTTCTTATGGCGAATATTTTAGAAAGCTCTTAATGGAAGAACAAGTAAAAGAAAAACCAGATATTGAGTTTTATGATGTAATGAAACAACTTTCTAAAATAGGAGTTAATCTTAATCAAATAGCACATAAAGCAAATAGTACAAATAATATTGATAAAGATTTTTATAAGATAGAGGCAGAAGAATGGCACAAATTTGCTAAAGAAGTTAAGAAAAAATACTTGTAGGAGGTGTAGGATGGCAACTACAAAACTATGGAAAGTTGTAAAAAGAGTGGATCATGTTGTAGCTTATGCAACTAACAAAGAAAAAACAAAAGCTATTGAATTTAATAATCGCTATGAAATGATAGTAGATGATTTAAAAGATGTAATAAATTATGCAAGAAATTCAGATAAGACAGAAAAAGAATATTTTGTTACTGGAATAAATTGTGAACCAGATTCAGCTTATCAAGAAATGCAAGATGCAAAAATGTTTTATCATAAAGAAGATAAGATTTTAGCTTTTCATGGATACCAATCTTTTGTACAAGGAGAGGTTAGTCCAGAAATTGCTCATAAAATTGGAGTGCAACTTGCAAATGAAATGTGGGGAGATAGATTTCAAGTAATTGTTACAACACATCTTAATACTAATCATATACATAATCATCTGGTACTCAATTCTGTATCTTTTAAAGATGGATTAAAATATTATAGTAATAGAACTAATACAGCAAGATTAAGACATATTTCAGATGAAATTTGTAAGGAATATGGATTAAGTGTTTTACCAGAAAAACCATGTAAGAAAAGCAAGATAAATTTTGATAATTACTATAAGAAATCTCTATATA
>JBJFEZ010000058.1:0-5553 GCA_051891195.1 Clostridia bacterium | reverse complement strand
CCATGTAAGAAAAGCAAGATAAATTTTGATAATTACTATAAGAAATCTCTATATACAGATAACTATTCTAACAATGCAAAACGAGATTTAGATCTTGCAATTAGACAAGCATATTCTTATGATGACTTTTTATACTTAATGAAAAAATTAGATTATGAAATTACATTTAGAGCTAATAAAATAAGTATTAGAAAAGAACCTTATAAGAGAAATATTAGAATAGAAAGAAGATACGGAGAGAATTACACAATAGAAAATATCAAAAGAAGAATTTTAGAGGAGCAAGCGGTTCGTGTTCCATTTATAGAAAGTGTTTATAATTATAGAAAAGTTAAATACCCTTTTGCTAAAAGGCATAAAAGAGCCAAAGCAAAAGGGTTTGTTGCTTTATATTATCACTATTGTTACTTGCTTAAAGTATTTCCAAGTAATATACCACAACAAAAACTACCAGCAAGTATAAGAGCAGATGTATCAAGAATGGAGGAACTATCAAATGAAGCAAGATTTTTGCATGCTCATAATATAAAAACATTAGATGATTTAATAAATTATAAAGATGAAACAAATTACAAAATAAATGAATTATTAAGCCAAAGAGAAAGACTTTGGGCAAGAAGAAAGTTATCAAAAGATGGAAACGAAATGCACAAAATAGCAGAAGAAATTTCATCTTTAAATGATAAAATAATCAAATTGAGAAAGAAGGTGGAACTATGCGAAGATATTAAAACAAGAGTACCAAAGATAGATGAGAACTTAACCGAATTAGATACGCAAGAAGAATTGGAAAAAGAAACTAAAGATAAGAAAAAAGAGAAAAATAAAAAAGGAAAGGAGTAATTGTTTATGAGTGTAAATGGAGATGTATCAGAACAAGTTGTAAGATTAAGTTTAGAGGGTTTTGAGGTTTTAGCAAAACTAACAGGTAGTGGTGCAAAAAATGTAGCTGCAATGATCTATACAATAATGAAAGATAAAAAGCAAACAAAAGGCAAAACTAAACTAAATAATATGCTACGAGCTGGCAAGCCTTTAAAAATATTTACAATCAAGAAAGAAGATTTAAAAACATTTGCAAAAGAAGCTAAAAACTATGGAATTTCATATTGTGCATTGGTAGATAAGAACAATAAAGAGCTAGATGGTATGGTGGACATTATGGTAAAAGAGGAAGATGCATCAAGAATAAATAGAATAGTTGAAAGATTTAAGCTAACAACAGTAGATACAACAAGAATTGAAACAGAAGTTACAAAATCTATTGAAAACAGAGAAGCACAGAAAAAAGAAAAAGGAGTACAAGAAAAATCAAAAGAGGAACAGCTAGAAGATATATTGGCACAAAAGCCTATACAAAAGGAGCAAATATCACAAGAAAATTTCCAAGTGGCAAAGACAGAAAAAAACCCTCTGTCAGAGCCTTCCTTAACGACTTCAAAGATGCAAGAAGGGGTATCTAAAGGAATTAAAAAACCTTCAGTAAAGAAAGAACTTGCAGAGCTTAAAGTAGAAGCAAAGAAATTGGATGAATTAAAAACAAAAGAAAAAGCTATTAGTAAAGATGTAGTGTATACTCCAAAGAATACTAATAAAAAAGTAAAATTTAATAGATAAGGAGGTACTTTAAATTGGAAGAAACGAGAACTATTACTTTAGATAAGTACGATTATAAGTTAATGTTAAATGCTTTAAATGAATTTAGAAATGCAAAATTACAAGAAAACATTGATACAGAAATCATTGACAAATTAATTGTACATTTACTTAATGCCCCAACAAATAAAAGAGCATTATCTTTAAATAAGAATGCAAAAGGGAAGTATATTCGTGAGGGAAGATGAAAAGAAAATTACTAGAGTCTTATATATAATTGGTATTGTACCGATTACCTGGTTAGCTCTCCTTTTAGCACCATATACTAAAGGTGGAATAGTAGAAATAATTAAAAATGGTAGTATAGCTATTTCAAATCCATTTAATATAATATTATCAGAGAATAGCATAAAAACTATTCTTATTTTTTGGCTAATTTATATTTTAGTTATTTTAGTATATGAATCTACAAGAAAAAATTACAGGAGGAGAGAGGAAAATGGTTCAGCTAAATGGGGCGAGGCTAAAGAACTAAATAAAAAATATAAGCAACCTAATAATTATAATAAGATACTAACTAAAAATGTTTCTGTAGGATTAAATGGAAAAAAGCATAGAAGAAATGTCAATGTTCTAGTAATAGGTGGTTCTGGTGCTGGTAAAACATTTAGTTATTGCAAACCAAATGTCATGCAATGCACAAGTTCTTATGTTATACTAGATCCTAAAGGGGAAATCGTTAGAGATACAGGTTATCTACTAGAAAAAGAACGGATATGAAGTTAGAATATTAGATTTAATCAATATGGAAAAATCACATTGTTATAATCCATTTGTATATATAAAAACTGATAATGATGTTCAAAAGCTATCTACTAACTTGTTTAAATCTACTACTCCAAAAGGAAGCACAACAAACGATCCCTTTTGGGATACTGCTGCAAGTATGTTACTTTTAGCACTAATATTTTACTTGAAATACGAAGCTCCAGAGGAAGAACAAAACTTTGTTATGGTTATGGAATTGTTAAGAGCTGGAGATGTAAAAGAAGATGATGATGACTATGTAAGTCCACTTGATATGCTTTTTAATAGATTAGAAACAAAAAACCCAGAACATATAGCACTAAAATATTATAGGGCATATCATTCTGGCTCAGCTAAAACATTAAAATCTATTCAAGTAACATTAGCATCAAGACTTGAAAAATTTAATTTAGAAAGTATGGCACAGCTAACACAAACAGATGAATTGGATTTACCAAGTTTAGGGGAAAAGAAAGTAGCATTATTTGCGATAATACCAGACAATGATACATCATTTAATTTTCTTGTAAGCATACTATATACACAACTATTTCAGCAATTATTTTATCTAGCAGACTATAAATATAATGGAAGTTTACCAGTTCATGTACATTTTGTGATGGATGAATTTGCGAATGTTAGCTTACCAGATGATTTTGATAAAATATTGTCTGTAATGAGATCAAGAGAAGTTTCTGTAAGTATCATTTTACAAAATCTAGCACAACTTAAAGCATTGTTTGAGAAACAATGGGAGAGCATTGTTGGAAATTGTGATGAATTTTTATACTTGCGGTCGGAAACGAACAAAGTACGCACAAGTATGTATCAGAACTTTTAGGCAAAGAAACAATAGATACCAACACCTATGGTAGGAGCTATGGTTCACATGGTAATTATTCTAAAAATGACCAGATGGCTGGAAGAGAACTATTGACTCCAGATGAGGTTAGAATGTTAGATAATAACTATGCTTTATTATTCATTAGAGGAGAAAGACCTGTAAAAGATTTTAAATTTAATCTAAAAGAACATTTTAATAGTATATACACACCTATTGGAAATAAGGCTGTAAAACCATATTTACATGGCGGAACAGAGAATGCAATAGGAACAATATCATTTAATTTAGATGATATACAAATTGATACAAAAGATATTATAGATTTAGAAGCAAAAGAGTCTGGTATTGAATTATTATCAGATGAAGAAATTGAGAATATGTACAGAGAAGATATTGACATTGCTAACAATATCTAGTAACCCAGAGTTTATTTTTTATTAAATAATACTCTGGGCTTTTTTTGTGCCCAAGAACAAATATTATGTAAATAAGAAAGAGAGGAAAATATCATGAAAAAATTAAAAGAAAATAGAAAAATTAGAAAAGAAAATAAAACATTTAAGAAAATTTTGAAGAGAATAGCGATAATTATTGGTTATGTTGTAGCTTTATTTGTAGCACAAGCATCACATGTATTTGCAGCAGATGATCCAATAAGTGTAGTAAACAATTTATCAAATTTTATTTTTGGTTTGATTAGAGCAGTTGGTATGATTATTTTAGGTTTTGGAGTTGTACAAGTTGGAATGAGTTTAAAATCACATGATCCTACACAAAGAGCTAATGGAATAATGACTTTGGCTGGTGGTATAGTAATCACATTTGCTAAAGAAATTTTAAACATTATAACAGGAGGCTAATATTAGCAACAGGTAATTTATCAATTTTGATATTTTACCTGTCTAAATTTATTTTAAGGAGGCGATTTAATGGCAAAAAAATATCAAATCATATATGCAGATCCCCCCTGGCAATATAAAGTATGGTCTAAAAAAGGTAGTGGTAGGAGTGCAGAAAGCCATTATAATACAATGAATATTGATGATATTATCAATTTAAAAGACTTTATAAATTATATTTCAGATGAAAATTGTATTTTGTTTATCTGGATTACTTATCCATGCTTAAAAGAAGCAATAAAAGTCATTGAAGCATGGGGATTTACTTATAAAACATGCGGTTTTGCATGGGTAAAGAAAAACAGAAAGTCTAACTCATGGTTTTGGGGTATGGGTTATTGGACAAGAGCCAATTCAGAGCTTTGTTTAATTGCAACAAAAGGCAAAATTCAAAGAATAAGCAGAAAAGTACATCAAATTATTGATACTCCAATAGAAGAACATAGTAAAAAACCAGATATTGTTAGAGAAAAAATTGTAGAACTCGTTGGCGATTTACCAAGAATAGAACTTTTTGCACGAAAAAAGGTGCAAGGTTGGGATTCTTGGGGAGATGAAATCGAGAGCGACATTAGTATAGAAGATTATAAGAACGGAGGTGCTTAAATGTGAATTGGATTGTAGGAAATTTACAGAACGCATTAGATACTTGGAATGGAAAACTGTCAGAAATATATACATTAGTTACACAAAGTCCAGCAGATTTTAAAGGTGGAGCTATATGGAACATTATTCTTAATATAAATGGTGCATTACAGGCAATAGGGTTAGCATTGCTTGTATTATTTTTTGTAGTTGGAGTAGTTAGAACATGTACTAATTTTTCAGAACTAAAAAGACCAGAACAAGCAGTAAAACTATTTTTGAGATTTGCAATAGCAAAAGGAATTGTTACTTATGGACTAGAGTTAATGCTTGCAGTATTTAAAATAATTCAGGGAATAGTAACAACTATAATGGCAAAAAGCTCATTTCAAGCAAGTAGCATGTCATTACCACAATCAATAATAGATGCAGTTAATAATTGTGGATTTTTTGAGAGTATTCCATTATGGGCAGTTACATTGCTTGGAGGACTTTTTGTAACAGTATTGTCATTTATTTTAATTCTTACTGTATATGGTAGATTCTTTAAATTATATATGTACACAGCGATAGCTCCAATACCTTTGGCATCATTTGCTGGAGAAACTACACAAAATATTGGTAAGAGTTTTTTAAAAAGTTATATAGCAGTATGTTTAGAGGGAGCAATAATTGTACTGGCATGTGTAATATTTTCAGCATTTGTAACAAGCTCGCCATCAGTAGATACAGGTGCAGCTATTGTTACTATGGTTTGGAAATATGTAGGAGAACTTATATTCAATATGCTAGTTCTGGTGGGAACAATAAGGCTGTCCGATA
>JBJFEZ010000057.1:0-27071 GCA_051891195.1 Clostridia bacterium | reverse complement strand
TTGTTATTGAACATAATACGGATGTTATGAAACTTGCAGATTATATTATTGATGTTGGACCAGATGGGGGAACTAAGGG
Organism: Clostridia bacterium; assembly: GCA_051891195.1. Taxonomy (GTDB): domain Bacteria; phylum Bacillota; class Clostridia; order TANB77; family CAG-508; genus CAG-273. Next base: position 26,992 of record JBJFEZ010000057.1, on the reverse strand, counting down.
TGGTAGGATTGTATTTAAAGGTACTCCAAAGGAAATGGTAGAACATGGGAATACAATTACGGCAGAGTACTTGAAACATAGCACATTACAACGAGATGATTAGTTATGAAAAACAATCAAAATTATAAAAAATTATTAACAACTTAACATATTTTGTGATATTATGAATATAATAATTAAGAACAGCATTATTTTTAATAAATGTGTTTATCGCCGCCCCTTTGGCGATTTATAAATGAGAGAGTGAATAAATGTGTTTATCGCCGCCTCTTTGAGCGACTAACAAATGAGAGAGTGAATAAATAAATATCCGCCCGTTTCGGGCGGATATTTATTTTTTATAAAAACTATATACAAATAATGTATTAAGTGATACTATACTGATAGACACATGGAATATGTACTTTTACTTCTAAAAAGAAAAAACTATTTTTAGGAGAGAAGAAATTTTTTGAACATTATGGATTTAAAGTTGTAATTGAAAGGAGCTATCAATGGAAATAATTAAATTAAATAAAGAACAATATAGCGAAGCTATTGAACTTGCATGGAAAGTTTTTCAAGAATATGAAGGATCAGATTATTCAAAAGAAGGAATAGAAAGTTTTTATAATTCAATACATAGTGAAGAATATATTAAACAATTAGAAATATTTGGTGCATTTAAGAATGAAAAACTTGTAGGAATTATAGCAACAAGAAATAATGGAAATCATATTGCTTTATTTTTTGTGAAAGGTGAAGAACAAAATAAAGGAATAGGGAAAAAACTGTTTCAAAGGATTTGTTTAGAAAATTCATCTGGAAAAATAACTGTAAATTCATCACCTTATGCAGTAGAAATATATCATCATTTAGGATTTATCAATACAGATAATGAAAAGATTACAGATGGAATAAGATATACACCAATGGAATTTTATTTAGAAAATGTTTAAATAGTGGAATAATGATAACTTTTTAATTGTAGAAATGAAAGGACAAAAAATATGGAAAATGAAAAGTTTAAAATTAAAAATGGTATATTAACTGAGTATACTGGAAATGATGAGATTATTGAAATACCAAATACGGTTTCAGTAATTGGAGAAGGAGTTTTTAGAAAGAAAATAGCTGAAAAGATAATAATTCCGAATAGTGTAAAAATTATAGAAAAAGATGCCTTTAGAGAGTGTGATATTGGCAATATAATAATGAATGATGGAGTAGTCATAATTGGAGAATATGCATTTTGTCATGCTCATTGTAATACAATAACATTTAGTAAAAATTTAAGAGAAATACAAGCAAATGCATTTTACTTTTTTAGATTTTATCATTTAGAAATTCAAAAAATAGAACTTCCAGAAGGAATAATAAAAATAGGAGACAATGCGTTTGATGATTGTGAATGGCTAGTAACATTACCAAGCAGCGTGAGAGAAATAGGAAAAGGTGCATTTTCTTGGTGTACTTCACTAAAAAGGGTAAATATAATCACTAATGAAGGAATATTAAATATAGAAACTGATGCTTTTTCTGACTCGGGATTAGAAGAATTATATATATGTAATACTAACTATCTGAATATACAATATAGAGCTTTTGGGAATTTACCAAACCTAAAGAAAATAAAAATTATAGGGACAGAGTATAGTAACATTAACATTAATAGTAATGCATTTGAAAATTGCTCAAGATTAGAAGAAATAAATATTGTAACAAAAGGGAGGGTAAATATTGATAGCAGTGCATTTGAAAACTGTAATGAATTAGAAGAGATAAATATTGTTGCTAAAGGTATTGATGTTGGAAATTATGCGTTTAAAAATTGTACAATGCTAAAAAGATTAAATTTACAAGCAGAAGTTTTGGGAACAAGTATAGGAAAACATGCATTTTTAAATTGTAGCCTATTACACACCGTAAATATATTACCAAATGTTACAACATATATATATGAAAACGCTTTTGAGGGTTGTAGTTGTTTGGAAAACATAAATTGTGGAAACCTTATATTTTTAAAAAAGGATATACCATTATTCAGATGTACACATGAAGAAGTTATGAATATTATCAAGGCTCCTGAAGAAATACAATTTTCTTTAAAGAATAGAGAAAAAGTAAATTATTATGAATCACGAAATTCCTATGAGAAAAATAAGAGTAATGAAGAAGAATTAAAAAGAAATGAACAAGTACAGGAAATATTAGAGAAATTAGATGAAATAAATAAATCTATTAATGAATCATCAAAAGATAAAGGATATTCTAGTGCTAGCTTAGATTATAATACGATAGAAAGTATCGTAGAGGGAATATGGGATATATTATAAAATATAAAGATTTTAAAGGTGAATATAATGAAGTTTAATAAATTTGAAAAAATATTAAAAGAATCAAGTAATATTATAGAAAAGATACCAATTAAGGAAAAAACTTTTATGGATATTTCGGGTTATCCCCATTATGAAAATGTTTGCAGTAATATTTTGGCATTTTATTTTAAGCCAAATGAAGAACATAGATTAAAAGGATTAGCTCTTGGTTCACTTATAAAGGTTATTGAAAATAAAAATATTAGTACCAACATAGAATTTGATGATATTGATAGTATAGATAATGAAGATGTTAAAAGAGAGTATATAACTTCAAAAGGAAATAGAATTGATTTAGTAATACAAAATGATAACATCGTTATTGGTATTGAAAATAAATTAGATGCGTCTGTTTATAATGATTTAGATGATTATGCTAATACTCTAAACAAATTAAATGCGAAATCTGTAAAAATATTATTATCATTACATAATAACGAAAAAACAGTTGAAAATACTGAATTTATAAATATTACTTATCAAGAGTATTTTGAACAGTTAAAAGAAGATTTGAATAAAATTCAAGATAAAAATAATAAATGGTATATCTTTTTAGAAGAATTTATAAAAAATTTAGAGGGTTTTGAAGGTGAATTAGAAATGGAAGAAGAAATAATAAGATGGCTTAGAGAAAACAGAAAAGAAATAGAAGAGTTTGATAAAATTAGAGAAATAGCATACAAAAGTATAGAAAAAAAGCAAGAAGAACTAAAAATATTATTAGAAAAAAAATTAAAAGTTAATTACATTAAAATCTGGAAAGGAAATAATAATATAAGTTGCTATATTGATTCACCTTATAAATATCATGCAGATGTTAAATTAAGTACAGATGGATGGAGAATAGGTATATTTACTTGGACAACAACTAACAGTAATAGGATAAAGCAAATAATATTAAATAGTAACTATAATATAATAGAAGATGATGGAAAACATAGATGGTTATATAAATTTGACTATAATACACCAGCTGAAGAAATATTAAATCAAGTTGTTGAAATTTATAATTATATCGAAAATGAGTTTGAAATGTAAATATAAAGGCAAGCAACTTAAGACATTTAGAATAGATTAAAACCAACATCAAATACCAAAACACAGCGTAAATTACAATAAGTAGGGTAGATAATAAATTGAAATTATCTATCTTTTATTATATAATAATAACAAAAAATAGTAAGTTATCGCTGACTAAATTTGTAAAAAAATAAAAATTTTTTGCAAAATCTTGTGACAAAATCGACTTTCGTACGTCATATATACAAAGGAGGATAAAAGTTATGCAGAATATTGAAAAAATATACGAAGAATATTTTGAAACAGTAAATAAATACTTATTCTGTTTAACTCATAATAATGATATTTCTGAAGAACTTACCCAAGAAACTTTTTATAAAGCGGTAAAGAAAATTGATACATATAAAGGCGAATGTAAAATGTCGGTGTGGCTATGCCAAATTGCAAAAAACCTTTGGTATGACCAATGTAGAAAAAATAAAAAGTTTGTAAATACAGAAGAATCGGATTTATTAAATGTACAAGCATTAAATACATTAGAAGAACAAATTATCTCAAATGATGAAAAAATTTCATTATATAAAAAAATGCAGTGTTTAGACGAAAAAACAAGAGAAGTAATGTATTTACGAATAACAGGAGAATTAAGTTTTAAAGAGATAGGGATTATTTTGAATAGAACAGAAAACTGGGCTAGAATAACATTTTATCGTGGCAAAAATCAATTAAAGGAGGTTGATTAATATGAAAGAGAAAAGAGATTGTAAAATTGTTCAAGATTTATTACCTAATTACATTGAAAAACTTACAAATGAAGAAACCAATATGTATATTGAGGAGCATTTAAGAGAATGCATTGAATGTAAAAAAATGTTAGAAACTATGCAAAAAGAATTAAATATAAATAGTAACAAAAGAGATGGAAGAGAAGTGAAGTACATCAAAAAGTTTAGCAACAAGATGAAAATACTAAAATTTATTATATTAGCTTTGATAATAATATATATTGCAATAGTAGGAAGAAGAACTTTTATAATGTCTTCGCTTTCAGAAAAAGCTAAAGAAAATCAATTATATAATAATTATTATGCTAAATTATATTCATATCAAGGTGATTCACTAACAATAACAGAAAGCTATAACAAAGGAGAAGATTATTTGACTACAATGACAAGATTTGTAAATGGCAATCAAATTCAAAAAATAACTTATTACAAGAAAGGAACTGAACAATTATTTTTAACAGAATTTGAAGGAAAGAAATATATACAAAATTCTGAAACAATGATAGGTGGACATATATTACCTGTAACTTATGTGTCAGATGGATTTTTAGCAAACATGCAATATGCATTTATTATTGGTATAGATAAGGCTTATTGTAATGGGAAAGAATGCTATATTATTAAAGGAAGCAGTTATGAAAGCTATGTAGATAAAGAAACAGGACTAGCAGTTAGAAATATAGAAAAGTCAAATAAAGAGATAACTAGACAAAATGATATGGTAGTTGATTATGATTATAAATTTAATACGGTAACAGACAGCGATATCGTAAAGCCAGATACAACAGGTTATATTGTTAATAAATAATATTTAAAAGAAGAATAGAAATAAAAATATATATTGAAAAATATTTAGAAACAAGAAATAATATAATAAAATAAAAAAAGCTGAAAAAGACTACACAAAAACAAAAAAATATGGTAATATATACAAGTAAAAATAAAAAATAAAGGAGGAATTAACCATGTCAGGACATTCAAAATGGCATAACATTCAAGCAAAAAAAGGAAAAGCAGATGCTGCTAGAGGAAAAATATTTACAAAATTAGGAAGAGAATTATTAATTGCAGTAAAAGCAGGTGGACCTGACCCGGCTGGTAATTCCAAACTAAAAGATGTAATAGCAAAATGTAAGGCAAATAATATGCCAAATGATACAATAAATAATGCAATAAAAAAAGCTTCAGGAGCTGGAAACAGCGAAAGTTATGAAGAAATTATATATGAAGGTTATGGCACAAATGGAGTTGCTGTTATTGTAGAAGCAAGTACAGACAACAAAAACAGAACAGCAGCAGATGTAAGACATGCTTTTGATAAAGCAGGTGGAAACTTAGGAACCACTGGTTGTGTATCATATTTGTTTAGTAAAAAAGGCGTAATTGTAATAGATAAAACAACAACAAAATTATCTGAAGATGATATGATGATGCTTGCATTAGACAGCGGAGCAGAAGATTTTGAAGCAACAGACGAATGCTACGAAATTACTACTTCAGCAGAAGACTTTTCAGCAGTTAGAGAAGCCTTAGAAGCACAAGGCTTAGAATTTTTAGAAGCAGAAGTACAAATGGTACCATCTACATACATTCAGTTAAGTGAAACAGATGCACCAAAAATGCAAAGATTGTTAGATATGTTAGAAGATTTAGATGATGTTATGAACGTATATCATAACTGGGAAGAATAATAAAACAAAAATAGTTCTAAAATAAAAAACATAGCATATATATATTTATATATGACTATGTTTTTTTGTTTGCAAAAGAAAGGGGACAAGTTATGGAGGAAGTATTACAGTTTTTACCAGAAATATTAAGAGAAAAAATAAAACAAATTAATATAAATAATATAGAAGAAATTAGAATTAGAACAGCAAAGCCAGTTATATTAAAAAATAATACAGAAGAAAAGTTAGTAGATTATATTACTTCTTCAGAAACTGTATTGCAAATATTGCAAAAAATATGTGATAACTCTTTATACTCATATCAAAACCAAATTTGTGAAGGATTTATAACAATAAAAAAAGGACATCGTGTTGGTATTACTGGCAATGCAGTAATAAAAGATGGAAAAGTAATTACATTAAGTTATATTAGTAGTCTAAACTTCAGAATAGCAAGACAAATTCTAGACTGTAGTAATAAAGCACTTAAATATATATTAAACAATAACAAAGTATGGAATACTTTAATAGTTTCTCCACCAGGTCTTGGAAAAACCACCTTATTAAAAGACATAATTAGAAAAATTAGTAATGGAATTCCAGAAATGAATTTTAAAGGAATTACTTGTAGTGTAGTAGATGAAAGAGGAGAAATTTCTGCTACATATAAAGGAATATCTCAAAATGATTTGGGAATTAGAACAGATGTAATTGACAATATTCCAAAAGCGCTTGGAATGAAAATGTTAATTAGGTCTATGAGTCCAAAAGTAATAATAGCTGATGAAATTGGAAGCAAAGAAGATATAGAAGCTATTGAATATGCAGTAAGTTCCGGTGTAAATGGAATATTCACTGCTCACGGAGAAAGCTTAGAGCAAATAAAAGAAAATCCAATATTAAATCAATTAATTTTAAAAAACTATATAGATAAAATACTTATTTTAGACAATCAAAGGAATATACACTTGGTATATGACAAAATTAACCAAAGAGAAGCAGTTTAGGAGGAAAGCAAAATGATAATTTTTAAATTATTTATATTATCAATGATTATAGGGGCAAGTAGTGCAATAGGAATACTTTTTTCAAAAAAATACGCTAATAGAGAAAAAGAACTTAAGGAAATGAAAAATTCGCTTAATATATTTGCCACAAAAATTAAATTTACATATGAACCAATTCCTAATGTATTTATGGAAATTTCAAACAAAATAGGAGGAAATGTAGGAAATATTTTTGCTAGAGCTGCAAATAGAATGCAAGAAATATCAGCTGGAGAGGCGTGGGTACAAGCATTAGAAGAAACAAAATACAATTTAAACAAGGAAGACATTAGCGTAATAAAAAATTTAGGAAGAATGTTAGGACAAACTGACTTAGAAGGACAAATTAGTGAAATAGAGGTGGTAAATGAATTTTTAAATTCACAACTAGAAAATGCAAAAGAAGAAAGAAGAAAAAATGAAAAAATGTATAGAACATTAGGCCTAGTTTGTGGGTTAACCATAGCAATTATATTAATTTAAAATAAGGAAGGTTTAAAATGGATATTAGTTTATTATTTAAAATTGCAGCAATAGGAATTTTAGTAGCTGTGTTATATCAAGTACTAGTAAGAGCAGGAAGAGAAGATCAAGCAATGATGACTACTTTAGCAGGTTTAGTAATTGTTTTAACCTTAGTAATTAAAGAGATTAGCACACTATTTACTAGTGTTAGAACTATGTTTGGACTGTAAATCTTTTCTATATAAATATTAGTATAACTTAGAAGAGGAGAAAAATGGATATTATTAAGATAATTGGAGTTGGACTAATTGCATTAATTATTATTGTAATAGTAAAACAATATAGGCCTGAATTTGTTCTATATGTTTCTTTACTGGCTGGAGTTTTAATTTTAATGATGATTATGGACAAATTAGGTGCAATAATTAATTTACTAACAGCTTTATCTAATAAAACTGCAATAAATAACGAATTTTTAATATTATTAATAAAAATTACAGGAATAGCATTTTTAACTGAATTTACAGTAAGCATTTGTAAAGATACTGGAGAAACAGCTATTGCAAACAAAGTAGATTTAGGAGGCAAAGTTCTAATTATTTCTATGTCAATCCCTATAATAGCAAGTTTGTTAGAAACCATTTTAAAACTATTGCCATAAAGGAGGCAAAGCGTATATTAAAACAAATGAAAAGAATATGTATTCTAATTATTTTATTTTTAGCTATTTTAACAAGCTACAGTTTTGCCACAGAAACAATAAGTGAAGATGTTTTAAGTTCTCAACAAGAAGAACTAAATATTTCTAGTTTTATTAAAGAAGCTCAAAAGTATACAGAAAATACCTTTGAAGATATAAACATAAATGAACTGTTTACATCGGCAATTACAGGAAAAATAGATAATAATACTATTATAAAAAGCATAGTTAGTATAATAGGAAAAGAAATATTAAATTGTATAACAGTTTTAGGAAGCATAATTGTAATTATTGTTATACATAGTATTTTAAAAAGTATAAGTGAAGGGCTAGAAAATAAAAGCGTAGCACAAATTACATACTATGTACAATATATTTTAATTGTTACTTTAATAATGACTAACTTTGCAGATATTTTACAGATGGTAAAAACAAGTATTCAAAATCTAGTTGGTTTTATGAATAGCTTAGTGCCATTACTAATAACCTTAATGTTAACAACAGGAAACTTTGCCTCTGCCGGTTTATTAGAGCCAATAATATTATTTATAATAACTTTTATTGGCAACTTTATAACAACAATAATACTTCCATTTGTACTAATTTCTACAGCATTAAGCATTGTATCAAAAGTGTCTAATAGAATACAAGTAGACAAGCTTTCAAAATTTTTTAACTCTACAGTAGTATGGATATTAGGTATTGTGCTTACTCTATTTGTAGGAATAATTTCGGTAGAAGGCAGTTTAAGTAGCACAGTAGATGGAGTTACAGCAAAAACTACTAAAGCAGCAGTTTCTACCTTTATACCAGTAGTAGGTAAAATTTTAGGAGATGCAGTGGATACTGTAATGGGTTGTAGTAATATTTTAAAAAACGCAGTTGGAATTGTAGGTGTAGTTATAATAATTGCAATTTGTGTTGGACCAATAATAAAACTTGCAATATTAATGGGACTGTATTATTTGGCAGGAGCAGTATGTCAACCCATAGCTGATGAAAAAATTGTTAAATTATTAGAAGAAATGGGAAATACTTTTAAAACATTACTTGCTATTATGTGTAGTATATCTGTAATGCTAATAGTAGGAACAACATTAGTTATTAAGGTTACTAACAGCAGTTTAATGTATAGATAAGTTATTTTATAAAGGAAACTAAATATGGAATGGATAAGTAGCTGGATTCAAGGAATTATAATTGCAGTTATAATAGGTACAATTATTGAAATGATATTACCAGAAGGAAACTGCAAAAAATATATTAAAGTTGTAATAGGAGTATACATATTATTTTCTATAATTTCTCCTGTAATTACAAAAATTACAGGTAATGAATTTAGAGTGTCAGACATATTTGATTTAGAAAAATATATAGAAGTATCAAGTCAAAATACTCAAACAAACGTAAAAAACAATCAGCAAAACCAAATAAAACAAATATATATATCTAATTTAAAAAAAGATATAAAACAAAAAATAGAGCAAAAAGGATATGAAATAAATAATATTAATATTGAAGTTGAAAATAACAATGAATACACACTAAAAAATATAACATTACAAGTCTATAAGAAAGAAGAAAAAGAAGAAAACAATACAGTAGAAGATCAAATAAATGCAGTTGACAAAATTGAAATTCAAATTGCCAATAATATAAATAATACAACAAATAACAATAAAGAACATACAAGTATTTCTTCTAAAGAGAAAAAAGACTTAAAGGAATATTTGAGTAATATGTATAGCTTAAAAGAAGAAAATATAAATATAAATTAAAAGGAGGAGAAGTATGCTTAAAGAAAAACTAAAGCAATTAACTTCTAAAATGGAAGGAGAAGACAATAAGAAAAAAATTGAAAGTTTAGTGTTTTTCTTAATTATATTAATTGTGGTTTTAGTTGCAATAAATTTAATATGGAATGATGACAAGGAAAAAGAAAAAAGTACTGACGGCAACAAAAAACTAGCAGTAGAAGAGAATACAATAAATAAAACTAGCATAAATACTAAAGATACACTTACAAAAGAACTAGAAGATATCTTGCAAAAAATAAATGGCGTAGGAAAGGTAAAAGTTTTAATTACATATTCGCAAACAAGCCAAACTATACCACTATACAATGAAGACACTACACAAAAAGATACACAAGAACAAGACACTAATGGAGGTACCAGAAAGATACTAGAAACAGACATAAAAAAAGATGTTATTTATCAAGAATCAAACGGTGAAAAAGTGCCTATAACACAAAGTATAATTAGTCCAAAAGTTGAAGGAGCTATTGTAACTGCACAAGGAGCTTCAAACACAAATGTAAAAGCAGATATTATTCAAGCGGTAGAAGCTGTTACTGGGCTATCATCACATAAAATTCAGGTTTTTGCTATGAGCGGTGAATAATCATTAAATTACTATATATGGTATTTAGAAAGGAATTGTAAATTTATGAAAAATTTCAAGAAAAATCAAGTAGTTATTTTTGTAATTGCCCTAATGTTTATTACAGCAGGATATTTAAATTTTGCAAATCAAAACAGAGAAAATAATTTGCTACCTACAAGTAGTTTGGCAGATTCTGAACAAATGGCAGCCATTGGAGATGCTAAATTAGTAAGTGCTGAAGAAGCAACACAAAATCAAGAAACAAACACAATAAATAATGAGCTTGTAAATGAACAAAAAAATAACTTAAAAAATGAAGAAAACAAGCAAACCAATATAACTAACAACCAGCCTATACAAGAAGACAGTTATTTTGCACAATCAAGATTAGACAGAGACAATATGTATTCACAAATGCTAGAAAATTATCAAAAAATATTAGAAACAAGCAATTTAACTTCAGAAGAAAAAACAAATGCACAAAACGAAATAAAAAGAATAAACAACGAAAAAAATGCTATTATGATAGCAGAAAATTTAATAAAAACAAAAGGATTTTTAGATGTTGTTATTTTTGTAAATAATACAAATGTAACAGCAGTTGTAAAAACAGAAAGTTTAAATGAACAATCAATAGCCCAAATTCAAAATATTATTACAAGAGAATTGAATGTAAAGGCTAATAAAATTAATATTAGCAATAAAAAGTAATAAATATATAAATATGATAAATTTTAAAATTTGATAGTTATAGATATCAAATAATAAAATTTATCATATTTTTATTGTATTTTTTTTATTTATTGATATAATAAGTAAAAACAACAACAAACTGAGTTTGTAAAATTTGAAAGGATGAAATTAATTATGGTAAAAAAAGTAGCTATTTTAGCAAATGGTGGAGATGTTTCAGGGTTTAATGCAGTTATACGTGCTATTATAAAAACTGCAGAAAACAACAATGTAGAATGTTATGGATTTATAGATGGATATAGAGGTTTATTAGAAAATAATTATGTGCAACTATGCACAAATGCTACAGGAAATGCTATTGGAATACTACCAAAAGGTGGTTCTATAATAGGATCTTCTACAAATGCAAATGTATTTTGCTATCCTGTAGAAGAAAATGGAGAAATAGTATACAAAGACTTATCAGATAAATGTATAGAAAACATAAAAAAAGATGAAATTGATTGCCTATTTACATTAGGAGGAGATGGAACTCAAAAATCAGCTAGAGACTTATCGCTAAAAGGAATAAATGTAATAGGAGTTCCAAAAACAATAGATAATGATGTAGCTTGTACAGAAATTACATTTGGATATAATACAGCTGTATCTGTTGCAGCAGAAGCACTTGATAGACTTCATACAACAGGAGCAACACATCACAGAATTATGGTATTAGAAGTTATGGGAAGATATGCTGGATGGATAGCATTAGAGTCAGCTATTGCAGGCGGTGCTGATGTTGCATTAATTCCAGAAATTCCATATGATATAAATAGTGCAGCAAGAAAAATTTTAAACCGTAAAAAACGCGGAAAAGAATTTAGTATTGTAGTAGTTGCAGAAGGAGCAAAACCAAAAGGTGGAGACATTAGTGTAAAATCAGTAAGAAATAAAGGAAAAGGTGTAGATAACAACAAACTAGGTGGAGCTGGAGAAAAAGTAGCAGAACAACTACAAGAATTAACAGGACTAGAAGCAAGATGTACAGTTTTAGGATATATGCAAAGAGGAGGAAGCCCAACATCATTTGATAGAGTACTTTCTACTAAATATGGCGCAAAGGCTATGGAACTAGCATTAGAAGGCAAATTTAATACTTTAACAGTAATTAAAGACGGAAGATTAGACAGTGTTCCTTTAGAATTAGTTGTAGGAGAAAATAAAGAAATAGGAGCGGTTTCAGGAAATACACCTGAAAGTAATATTAGAAGAGTAAACTTAGACCACGACTTAGTAAAAACAGCAAGACATATTGGAATAAATTTAGGAGATTAAAAAGTACAGATTGGTTTTATGAAAAATATGATGAAGAAATAAAAAATAAACAGAGTATAGATGAATAGAAAAAATACTTGGGAAAAAATACAAAGTCAGTTATACGAGAATATCGTACAACTAATTTTGTATTTTTTTTATTTACAAGCAAATGTAAAACCTAGTAATATCAAAACAAAGATAGTATATTTGCAGAAATGTGTCGGAAAAACACGAACGAAAAGGTTTGACATATATATATAGGTTAAAATATAATGAAGTTGCAGAAAAAAGTTACATTATAAATAAAAATAAGAAAAGGGGGGATTTTATGACAAAAAGATTATGGCAAAAAAATTCTTTTATAAAGACCATTGCATTATTATGTATAATTGTAATGGTCTTTTGTTTTGCACCAATGAATGTATTTGCATACACACTTAGAGAAAATTTAGAAAGAAAGGAGTCAATAAGCAACACACCAATAGTTGAAAAAGATGTAGAACAAGAAAAAAGTTACAAAAATCAGAAAATAGTTGCAGAAGAGACAGAAAAAAGAACGAAAAATGAAAAACATTATATTTTAGAAGATGGTACTAGAGTAGCAGCTATATTTCCATCTAATGTACATTATCTAGAAAATGGTAATTTTTTAGATATTGATAATACATTAGAAGCTAAAAATGACACAAAAGAAATTTTAAAATTAACAGCAGAAGAAATGCAATTAGAAAGAAAAGATGAAACAACAAAAGATACTAGCGCTATAAACAATAATAATCTAGCAGAAATTGGCGAAAAGAACAAACAAACACAAGTATATGAAAATAAATCAAATTCATATAAAACAATTTTTACTAATAAAACTAAAGAATACAATTTAGGAAGTATTACTAGCCAAAACAATACTTTAACGTGGAGATTAAAAAATGCTAATAGCACAAACAGCCCAATAATAAAAAATCCAACTAGCAATAAAAATATAAAGGGACTTACTATAGATGAATTAGAAATAAATCAAACTTCTTCTACAATAGAATATACAAATATATTAGACAATGTAAATATTGAATATTCAATAGCGCCAGAAGAAATAAAAGAAGCAATTATTTTAAAAAATAAAAATGCAATAAGCAATAAAATAGTATTTGAATATAACACAAATGGCTTAGAAATGAAATTGGCAGAAAATAATGACATTATAGTATATAAAAACAAAGAAGATAATGTTAAATTTACTATAAAAGCTCCATTTATGTATGATAGAAAATTAGAATTTTCAGACAAGATAGAAATTAAATTAAAAAAACAAGGCAAAAAATATTTATTAACATTAATACCTAATAAACAATGGCTAGAAGATAGTAATAGAGTATATCCAGTTATAATTGACCCTACTATACAAACTTCTCTTTATGTGCAAGATATTAATGATACATTTATTTATAAAAATGATACTAATAATACAACAAGACATAATGCACATATATTAAGAGTTGGAAATGGTGGAGGAAATCCATCAAGATCATTAATTAAATTTACATTACCTACGTTAAATAGTGGAGACCAAGTTATAGCAGCAGAACTTAGCATTAAAAATTACCCAGATACCAGTGAATGGAATCCACCAACAGAAGAAAGAATTTTTGATGTTCATAGAATTACCAGTAGTTGGACTGCAAGTAGTGCTAATTGGTCTAATACATCAAGCAAATATGATACTAGAGTAATTGACTATATAAAATACAAATATGATACCAGTAATCCACGAAAAGATAACAGGTTTGATATTACAACACTAGTAAAAGATTGGTATACTACAGGGAATAACTATGGAGTAATGCTAAAAGAACATAATGAATATTATCAAGAATCAGGGACTGATGCTTATTTTTATTCTGCTGATACAAGCGGAACTTATACAAACTGTAGACCAAGCATTATTATAGCATATAGAAATCAAACAGGTATAGAAAGTTATTTAAGTTATCACACACAAACAATTGGAAGAGCAGGAGTGATATACACAAATGATTATAACGGAAATTTAACTTTAATACATACAGATGCCTCTACCCCAGGAAATAGACTACCAGTAACAATAGAACATATATATAATACAAACGAAAAAGATACAGACATAGGTTATGGAAAGGGAATACGACTAAATTTAGCACAAACAATAGAATTAAAAACAATTAGCTCTGTAGAATACTTAAAATACATAGACGAAGATGCAACTGCACATTATTTTAAAAAGGACTCAACAACAAACATATATGAAGACGAAGATGGATTAGGCTTAACCATTACTACATCCGGAGATAATAAAATTATGACAGATAAGTCAGGCAATACAATGACATTTGTAAAATATAGCAGTGGCAATAAATGGCATTTAAAAGAAGTAAAAGACACAAGTGGAAATAAAATTACTTTAACTTTAACAACATATAACAATCAATATTTAATATCACAAGTAGAAGATGCAGCAGGAGATAAAATTACATTAACATATTCTTCAGGAAAGTTACAAAAAATAACTGACAAAGCAGGGAAAATAACAACGTATGCATATGATAGCAGTAGTCGCTTAACTACAATAACATATTCTGATAATAAAACTTCAACATATACTTATGGAAGCAAAAACGAATTAACTAGAGTAAAAAACATAGACAATAGCTATTTAGATTATACTTATTATCCTGGTAGTGTGTACCGTGTAAAAAACATTACAGAATATGGAACAGATGCAACGCAAGGAAATTCATTAACAATTACATATGGCAATAATTTAACTAAATTTACAGACGAACAAGGGTATTCAAACACTTATACTTTTGACAATTATGGGCATTGCATTACAATAGCAGACTTTGGAAAAGAAGCGGAAAATATTGATAATGCTTATGGAATAGCATACAAATACGGAACAAGTGGAGGAACAAACAACAAATTAACATTAGAAAGTAAATTAGTATCTGTAAAAGATTTAAGTAATAACTTAATACAAAATCCGTGTTTTAATGATGGAACTAATAATTGGAATAAAAGTAATTTAATAACAGATGATAAAATAGTTTCATTAAATGGCAATAATGTATTTAAAATTACAGGAGAAACAGGAAAAACAAAACATTTAATGCAGGAAATAAACATGTCTGGTTCAGCGGGAGAAATTTATACGCTTTATGGCTGGGCAAAATCTAAGGGTGTACCAAATGAAGTAGATGAAAGTTTAGCTGGAGCTAAATACATTACAGCAAGAATTTTAATTCAAATTATTAAAAATGATGGAACTAGACAGTACGAAAACGTAATGGTAGTTAATGGAACTGATGGATGGCAATTTTTATCAAAGCAATTCATAACTAATAGTGATTATCAACAAATTAAAGTGTACTTAATGTTTGATAGAAATGCTAATGAAATATATTATGATAATATAGGACTATTTAAAGAAGAATTTGGAACAAGCTATCAATATGACAGCAAGGGTAATGTTGTAAGTACACAAAATTTAGCAAAACAAAACAACACTTTTAGATATGATTCAAACAATAATTTAATACAAAGCACAAATCCTAAAGGTGGAGGATTTACTTATGAATATGACACTACAGTTAAAAATAGGCTTCTAAGTGCAACTAATAGTAATTATGTAAAATATGCATTTACTTATGATAATTATGGAAATGCAACATCCAGCAAAATAACAAATGCAGTAAACGGAGAACAATATATAGAAAGTAAGGCAACATATACTGCAAACGGAAACTATACAACTAAAATAGAAAATCAATTAGGAAAAGAAACAACATATGCATATAATACAAATACAGGAACATTAAGTACAATAACAGACCCTAAAGGAAATACTGTAAACTATACATATGACTCATTAAATAGAATATCTAGTTCACAAGCCACAAACGGAACAAAAACACATACAAATACATATACATATGAAAATGATAAACTAAAAACTATAAATCATAATGGATATAATTATTCATTTATATATGATGTGTTTGGCAACCAAAAACAAGTGAAAGTAGGAAATCAACTATTAATAACAAATTCATATGGAACTAAAAATGGAAATTTAACACAAAGCACATATGGAAATGGACAACAAATTACATATAATTATGATAGATTTAATAGATTAACCAAAAAATCTGGGACAACAGGAGATTACAATTATATATATGATGGTAGAGGCAATTTAAAGCAAATACAAGATAATGTAAACGGAAATGTAATAACATATGCATATGATTTAGCAGAAAGAGTAGCTGAAAAAATAGAATCAAAAGAAGTCTATAGACAAAACTATACTTATGATAATAACAATAACATATCAAGTGTTGAAAGCCACTTAAATAACTTTTCTAGAAATATTAATTATACGTACAACTCAAACAATATTATAGAAAAAGTTAATACAAATAATTTTGAAATAACATATAACAATGATGACCTACTAAGAACATACTCAAAACAAATAAAAAATAACAATAACAACACATATAATGTAGGATATACATATAAAAACCTATCAAATGGAAGAACAACCACACAAGTAACAAGCCTAACAAATGGCAATGAGCAAGCACTAAACTATACATATGACAACAATGGAAATATAGAAACAATCAGTAAAGGAACAGAACTAAAACAAAAATATTATTATGATGCTTTAGGACAACTTATAAGAGAAAATGACAAAGACCAAAACAAAACAATTACATATGAATATGATGCTGGTGGAAACATAATAAACAAAAAAGAATATCAATATACAACAGAAAGTGCACTACCACAAGCAACTAACACAATAACATATACGTATGGAAATACAAATTGGAAAGACCAATTAACATCATATAACAGCAAAACAATTACATATGATGCAATAGGAAACCCTCTAACATATGACGGAAATACATATGTATGGCAAAATGGAAGGCAACTAGCAAGTATTACTAATAACAGTCAAAATTTATCAGTAGAATATAAATATAACGACAATGGAATAAGAACAGAAAAAACAATAGGTACAACAACTACATATTATTTATTAGAAGGCTCAAATATAATATTTCAAAGAACTATTGACAATATACTATATTTTGATTATGATGAAAGTGGGCAAGTTATAGGGGTAACATACTACAACAAATCAACAAATCAACACAATGCATATATATACAAAAAGAATATACAAGGAGACATAATAGGAATACTTGATGAAAACCTAAACGAAGTAGCTAGATATACATATGACAGTTGGGGAAAGGTGCTTTCAATAACAGACGCAAATGGAACACCAATAACAGATGCAAACCATATTGCAAATAGAAATCCTTTTAGATATAGAGGGTACTACTATGACACAGAAACAGGCTTATACTACTTACAAAGTAGATACTATAACCCAGAATGGGGAAGATTTTTAAATGCGGACTCTATAATAAGTGATACAATTTTAGGAACAAATTTATATGCATATTGTCAAAATAATCCGATTTATAACTGTGATCCAGATGGAAAAATAGTTAGAACGCTAGGAATGGCGGTAATAATAATTTTAGGAGTAGCAGCTATTATAAATGTAATGAATTTTGTAGCAACTATTGATTGGTCATGGATAAATAATATTAATTTTTCAACTTCATCATCAAACAATTCAAAAGTAACAAACTCGGATACAGTGTTAGACGTTGATTATGCTGGAACCGTTTCAAAAGGAAAAGGTACAAATTATGATGACTATGATGATTATGACGATAGATATTTAAATGATAAAATAAAAAAGAATAATAGAAATAACAAAAAGAATAGAAGCATAGAAGCCAAAAGAGAAAAAGTAGGAAAAATAAAAGGAAATACGCCAGGCAATAATCAAGTCCAAAATAGACAAACTAATTACCTTTCTAAAAAGTATAAACTTACGC
Organism: Clostridia bacterium; assembly: GCA_051891195.1. Taxonomy (GTDB): domain Bacteria; phylum Bacillota; class Clostridia; order TANB77; family CAG-508; genus CAG-273. The sequence continues at coordinate 8,612 of JBJFEZ010000057.1, read as the reverse complement.
ATAATCAACAAAGAAATTTACATGAAGCAATAACAAAAAAAGGATTAGGATATAAGGAAATTCAGCAAGTAATAAAAGAAATATTTTGAAAGAGGAAAGATATGAAAGAAAAAATAGAAAAAGAATTAAAAAATATAATAGGAGCAGAAATAAAAAAAGTCTATAGATTTAAAGAAATGTTATGCATTGAGTTCAAAAAAGAGAATAGAACATATCATCTACACTTACAATGTCCTTTTAAAATTTGCTTAAATAACAAAATAGTAGTAGCTTCTTTTGAAATATATGTTCCTATTAAAAAAATAAGCTTAGAGAAACAAAAAAAATCTATTTCAGATAGTTTATTTGACATAAAAGCAAAAGAAATGCTAGAAAACAACAAATTTATAGTTCAAGAGGTAAATGTAAATGACTTTGGAGAATTTTCTGTATTATTTAACAATCAGTATATGTTACAGATATTTAATGATACTGCCATAAACAAAGAAATATATAGATTTTTTTCAAAATCAAACAAGGGAGATCATTTTGTTGTATATGGTGATAGAGTAAGATATGAATAGTATGAGATTGCTAACCAATATTATAAATAAAGTATAAGAGTGAAGATTAATAGCATAAAATAAATTTATTTGAAAGGTAAGAAGAATGAAAGAAAAAATAATAAATGAATTAAAAAAATTAATTAATTCTAAGCTAGTAGATATTAAACGAGGAAAGAACATATTATATCTTACTTTTGAAAAAGGAGGAAAAGCATACAACTTAAAGGTAGAGTGCCCGTTTAGATTTTTAAAAGATGAAAAGATAATAATAGCCTCTTATAGTATATACACTTATAATTTGAAAAATGAAGAGATAAATGATTTAGAGTATGACAAACAAAATCAAATATTTGATAAAAAAATAGAAGAAATGCTAAATGAAACAGAAATATTTGTTCAAGACATTGGAGGAAATGACTTTGAAAAAATAAAAATATTCTTTAATAATCAACTTATATTTGAAGTATTTAATGATGTATCAGACAAAGAAATAATACATAACTCATTGTTAAAAGAAAGCATATATTTTACTACGTAATATCCAAAAGACTACAAAATTTACATAGATGATAAAATAGTAGAATTATAAATAACCCAAGGGAGTACTACAACATTGTATACTCCCTTTTAAACTAAAAGATGGTATCATACTAACACTTAATTAAAACTTGAATAGAAAAATACAGCAATACTGTTGTATTTTTTTTATTTACTGATATAATATAAGCAGAAATTTAAAGAGATATACATAAAAACAAGAAAGGGCGTAACAATAAATGGTAGATTTTAAACAAAAAATAGCAGAGCAAATAAGTAAAATAACAAATATAGTAGTAGAAGAGATTGTACAATATATAGAAGTACCAACTGATGAAAAAATGGGGAATTTTTCTTTTCCTTGCTTTAAATTAGCAAAAGAACTAAAAAAAGCTCCTCCAGTTATAGCACAAGAAATAAAAGAAAAAATTAAATTTGAAGAAGACCTTATGCAAAAAATAGAAGTAGTAAATGGCTACTTAAATTTCTATATTATGCCACAAAAATATGTTTCAAATGTGCTAACTGAAATTGCAAATAAACAAGAAGACTATGGAAAAAGTACTATTGGTAATGGAAAAAATGTTGTAATAGATTATTCTTCACCTAATATAGCAAAACCATTTCATATAGGACACTTACGTTCAACTGTAATAGGAAGTGCTATATATAAAACTTATAAACATTTAGGGTATAATTGTATAGGGGTTAATCATTTAGGAGATTATGGTACACAATTTGGAAAGCTAATTGAAGGATATAAAAGATGGGGGCAAGAATACAACATAGAAGAAAACCCTATTGATGAACTTACTAAAATTTATGTTAGAATAAATGACCTTTGCAAAGAAGATGAAAGCGTTTTAGAAGAATGCAGAAATAATTTTAAAAAACTAGAAGATGGAGACCAATATTGCATAGAAATTTGGAATAAATTTAAAGACCTTAGTTTAAAAGAATTTCAAAAAGTATATGACTTGTTAAATATTCAATTTGATTCTTGGAATGGAGAAGCATTTTATTCAGACAAAATGGGGGAAGTAGTAGATATATTAAAACAAAAAAATTTACTACAACCATCAGAAGGAGCAATGGTAGTAAATCTAGAAAAACAAGATATGCCTCCTTGCATTATTGAAAAAACAAATGGCTCTACTACATATGCTACAAGAGATTTAGCAGCAATGTTATATAGAGCTAGAACATATAACTTTGATAAAGATATATATGTAACTTCTTATGAACAAATACTACATTTTAAACAAATATTTGAAGTTGCAAAATATTTAAACCTAGACGAAAAATACATTAATGGTTTAGTGCACGTTCCATTTGGTATGGTACAATTAAAATCTGGCAAAATGTCAACAAGAGAAGGAAATATTATAAAACTTGAAGATTTGTTAAATGAGGCAATTAATAGGGTAGAAAAAATTATAGATGAGAAAAATCCAAATTTAGAAAACAAAGAAGAAATTGCTAAGCAAATTGGTATTGGAGCAGTTATATTTAATGATTTATACAATAGCAGGATTAAAGATGAAATATTTGACTGGGATGCTATGCTTAACTTTAATGGAGAAACAGGTCCATATATGCAATATATTTATGTGAGAACAAAAAGCTTAATAGAAAAAGCAGGATATATGCCAAACATAACTGAAATTGATTTTTCTAAATTAGAAGATGTTGCTTCTTTAAGAATAGTTAAGTTATTATATTCTTTTGAAGATATTTTAAAACAATCTGCAGAAAAATATGAACCATATATTATTGCAAGATATTTAATAAAATTGGCACAAGCATTTAGTAGCTTTTATAACGAAAATAAAATTATTGGAGAAGAAAAGAACTTACAAAATGCAAGATTATATTTAACATATAGTGTAGGACTAGTTTTAAAAATAGGGGCTGGATTGTTAGGTATTGAGATGCCAGATAGAATGTAAAAGTTTAGAAAATAATTCTTTTTTAGACACAGTCAATTAAAAGAAGAAAGGACAAGCAATAATGTTAGAAGAAGCAATAAACGGATCTACAAAAGAAGCAAAAAATATAGAATTAAAAGATAAAAAGCAAGAAAAACAAACACAAAAACAAAAGAAACCATTTACTATATTTGGATTTACAATAACAAGATTATTAGCTTATTTTGTTATTTATAGTGTTATAGGTTTTATTATAGAAACTGTTTTTGGATTACTTACAAAAGGTGTTTTAGAAAGTAGAAAAAGTTTTCTTTATGGACCATTTTGTGCCATTTACGGTGTTGGGGCCGTTGTAATGATAGTGGGACTACAAAAGTTCAACAAAAATAATTATACATTGTTTTTTGGAGGATTTTTAATTGGATCTATAGTAGAATATGTTATTAGTTGGGTAGGAGAAATGATTTTTGACATTAAATGGTGGGACTATTCTTCTATGCCATTTAATATAAATGGTAGAATTTGTGTATGGTTTTCAATATTTTGGGGAGTATTAGCAATTTATTTAATGAGCCATATTCATATTAAAGTAGACAAATTATTAGACAAATTTTCTCCTAAAGTGTTAAAAACTGTTACCATTATTTTAGTAATATTTATGTTTTTAGATTGTTGTGTTACAGGGTTTGCACTTAGAATGTTTTTTACAAGATTAGAAAATGAAAATAATTTGGACTTGCAAGGAGTAAATCTTTATTTAAAAGAATACACACAATTATATGAAAATCCAGATGTAAAAAAAGTAGTGGATACTCTTTTTTCGGATGAAATAATGTTAAAAACATTTCCAAATATAAAAGTAACAGGAACAGATGGAGAAATTATTTGGGTAAGTGATATCTTAAGTGATATACAGCCATACTACTTTAGAATATTTACACCAAGAGTGCCTAAACAAGCTATACCTAAAGAAGACATTATAAAATAATATTAATTTATAAAAATCGTAACAATAAAACAAGAATAGTGATATAATGTAATAAATTTATTAAATTATCGAAAGGAGGATATGTTAGTTTTTATACTAGCATAACTAACAAAATGAGAAAATATTTCGGAACAGATGGTATTAGAAGAATTGCTAACACAGAGCTGTCACCGGATTTGGTGTATCGTGTAGCTAAAGCTGGAGCATATGCTCTAGCAAAACATACCAATCATACTCCTACTATATTAATAGGAAGAGATACAAGAATTTCTGGAACTTTAATAGAAAGTGCTATGACAGCAGGATTTTTAAGTTATGGAGCAAATGTTAAAAGTTTAGGTGTTATACCAACACCAGCCGTAGCATATTTAACTAAAAAATTAAAAGCAGATGCAAGCGTTGTTATTTCAGCATCACACAATACATATGAGTTTAATGGTGTAAAATACTTTAGTAATAAAGGAATGAAAATTCCTGATGAAATAGAAGAAGAAATTGAAGAAATGATGGACTCAGAAAAATTAAATGATTTTACAGCTGTTAATGAAAAAATAGGAACAGCAGAAGTAAGAACAGATCTTTTAGATGAGTATGTATATTTCTTTAGAAAAAACTTTGAAGAAGAGTTTGAAAACTATAATACTAGTGATTTTGTAGTTGCTATAGATACTGCAAATGGAGCAACATCAGTAGCGGCCGAAAAGGTATTTACAGCATTAGGTATAAAACATTATATAATGAACAATACACCAAATGGATTGAACATTAACGAAAATTGTGGTTCTACACATTTGGATATGCTAAAAAAATATGTAGTAGAAAATAATTGCAATTTAGGTATAGCTTATGATGGAGATGGAGACAGATGCTTAGCAGTTGATGAAAAAGGTAATGAAATTGATGGAGATAAATTACTAGCAGTTATTTCAAATTATATGAAGGAAAAAGGCACTTTAAAAAATAATGCTGTAGTTGCAACAGTAATGAGTAACTTAGGACTAAAAAAATATGCTCAAAACAATGGACTAAACTTTGTTGAAACTAAAGTTGGAGATAGATATGTTTTAGAAGAAATGCTAAAAAACGGTTACAACATAGGCGGAGAACAATCGGGACATATTATTTTCTTGGACTATAACCCTACAGGAGATGGCATTTTAACATCTTTAATGCTTATAAGAGTAATGCTTGAAAAGCAAAAAACAGCATCTGAACTATGCAAAATAATAAATGTATATCCACAAATACTTATAAATGCAAAAGTATCTAGTGATAAAAAAGATAAATACAAAGAAGACGAAGAAATACAAAATGAAATAAAAAAACTTGAAGAAGAATTTTCTGGAAATGGTAGAGTTTTAATAAGACCTTCAGGAACAGAACCTTTAATTCGTGTTATGATAGAAGGAGAAAATCAAGAATATATAAAAACAAAAGCTCAAAATTTATCAAAAATTATTGAAAAAAAGTTGAGTTAAAATATAAATATATGTTATAATTCATATATAATAAAATAAACAAAGGAGGAAATATAATGCCAATTATTAATTTTACAAATCCAATATCAATTCTTGTAGCAGTAATATTATTTGTATTAGTTCTATATCTAGCTAAAGAAACAAAAAAAGCTTGGATTACAGGAGCATTGTTATTTGTATTTATAGGAGTTTTAGTAGCACATACTATAGAATTTGTAACTATAGGATCTCAAAGCCAAGAAATTTATAATGCAATAGTTACTTCTGCCACAATGGATTTGATTTTTGTTTTCCTATCATTTATTTCATATTTATGGATTGATGATATACAAGCAAAAGAAGGCAAAAGAAAGAGTATTGATAACAGTTTAGACTGGTTTTGGAACAAAGTTTAAGTTTGAAAATAATGAGCCATTTGATGTTTTTAGAATTCATTTAAAATACTGTTACATACAAAACATGCAACTCTGTATTTTAAATGGATTCTATATACTCAAGCAAAAGTTATTTTCAAACTAATTTTTACTTTAAGAAAGGGAATGATAATATGCCAAAATTTTATTTAACAACACCTATTTATTATCCAAGTGGAAAATTTCATATTGGAACAGCATATACAACAGCACTTGCTAATACTATAAAAAAATACAAACAAGCGCGTGGATTTGATGTCTATTTACTTACTGGTATGGACGAGCATGGACAAAAAATACAAAAAGTAGCTGAATCTAAAGGAAAAACACCACAAGAACATGTTGACGAAATGGCTGAAGAAGCTAAAAAGTTATGGTCATTAATGGAAATTGAATATGATGATTTTATTCGTACCACAGAAGAAAGACATACAAAAGTAGTGGAAGAAATTTTTAATAGATTAATGGAACAAGGAGACATATACAAGTCAGAATACGAAGGCTGGTATTGTATGCCTTGCGAAACATATTTTACAGAAACACAATTAGTTGATGGAAAGTGTCCAGATTGTGGTAGAGAAGTTAAAAAAATGAAGGAAGAATCATATTTCTTTAATATGAAGAAATATGCAGATAGACTTATTAAATTTTATAATGAAAATCCTAACTTTATACTACCAGAGTCTAGAAAGAATGAATTATTTAATAATTTCTTAAAACCAGGGCTAGAAGACCTATGTGTAAGTCGTACAAGTTTTGATTGGGGAGTAAAAGTAAGAAAAGACCCAAAACACGTAGTATATGTATGGTTAGATGCACTAACAAACTATATTACAGCACTTGGCTATTTATCAGAAGATGACAGCTTAATGAAAAAATACTGGCCAGCCGATTTACACCTTGTTGGAAAAGATATTATTCGTTTCCACGGAATATATTGGCCTATTTTCTTAATGGCATTAGATTTACCATTACCAAAACAAATTTATGCACACGGATTTATAATGATGAAAGACGGTAAAATGTCTAAATCTAAAGGAAATGTTATTTATCCAGAACCTTTAATTGAAAGATATGGCTTAGATGCATTCAAATATTTCATTTTAAGAGAAATGTCATATGGTCAAGATGGAACTTTTACACCAGAAGGATTTGTTGAAAGATTTAATTTTGACTTATGCAATGACTTAGGAAATCTTTTAAACAGAACTATTGGAATGATTAATAAATACTTTAATGGAGAAATAGATTCATACCCAAGTAATGTATCAGAATTAGATAAAGAAATAGAAAAGTTCTCAGAAGGGTCAATACATCAAATAGAAGAATATTTTGATACTTACCATATTAGTAATGCTATAGCAGAAACTTGGAATTTGGTATCTAGAACTAATAAATATATTGACGAAACAGCTCCTTGGGTATTGTTTAAGGAAGAGAAGCAAGAAGAACTAAAATCTGTTATGTATCACTTAGTAGAAAATTTACGTAGAATAGCTATTCTAATTAAACCATATATGGAACATACTTCTAAAAAAATATTAGAACAACTTAATATTTCAGAAGAACTACAAACTTGGGATAGTTTAGCAGACTACAACAAATTAGAAAACATAAAGGTAACAGATAAACCAGAAGTTTTATTTGCTAGATTAGAAGCAGAAGCTGAAGTTGAAGAAATAAAAAATATGATGAAATAGAGGTTAGCAAAATGGGAACATTATTTGTAATAGACGGAACAGATGGAAGTGGCAAACAAACACAATTTGAAAGATTAAAGCAAAGACTATCAAACGATGGAATTGAATATAAAACAGTTAGTTTTCCAAATTATGATAGTCCATCATCTTCATTAGTAAAAATGTATTTATCTGGTGAATTTGGTGAAAATGCAAAGGATGTTAGCCCATATATTGCTTCTACTTTTTATGCTGCAGACAGATATGCAACATATATAAAACAATATAAAGAGTATTATGAAAATGGTGGTATTATATTGGCAGATAGATATACTACTGCTAACATGGTACATCAGGCAGGAAAAATTAAAAATAAAGAAGAAAGAGAAAAATTTTTAAATTGGTTATGGAATTTTGAATTTGAACTTTATGGATTACCTGTTCCAACGGAAGTGTTTTTTCTAAAAATGCCACCAGATACAGCTTTAAAATTAATTAAGAATAGAGAAAACAAATTTACACACAATTCCCAAAAAGACATTCACGAAAGAGATAAAAACCATATTATTGACAGTTTTCAGGCTGCTTGTGACGTAGCAACAAAATATAATTGGTATACTGTAGAATGTGTAAAAAATGAAAAACTAAGAACAATGGAAGATATTAATGACGAAATTTATAAAGAAGTAAGAAAACACATCTAACTTTGAATGTATTTATATACAATAAAAATAGAAGCAGTTATATTTAAACAATAACCGCTTCTATTTTTATTCTCCTTTTTAACAACAAAAGCATTACTTACATATTATATACCAAAACTTTGGTGAGGTTTAATATGAATTGTAAGATAAAAATAAACATTGCTGAAAAGCAATTATATTACAAAGGAGAAGTAATTGTAAAATATGTAATAAAATATCCTGAAATAATTATAAGTGAAAGCGAAGAGCTAAAAAGAAAATTTAATCATTTAAACAGACAAAAAGCTTTAATAATAAAAAATTTTGCGGAAGGGCCTTTTTATAATGAAGCAAAAGAAAT
>JBJFEZ010000056.1:0-27148 GCA_051891195.1 Clostridia bacterium | reverse complement strand
GGATACAATTTATAAGTCAAGTAAATCAGGGGGAGGTTGAAAAGGCTATGGAAAAGAATAAAGAAATAAAAAAAGCGGCAGAAGAATATGAAATATTAACAGGGGACGAATACGAAAGAAGGCTAGCATACTTAAGGGATAAGGCAATACGAGATGAAAAAAGTGCAATAGAAAGCGCAAAAGATATAGGAAAAAAAGAAGGTAAAGAAGAAGGAATAAAAGAAGGTGAAATCAAAGGTATAGAAAAAGGAAAGATAACTGAAAAGTTTGAAACGGCTAAAAAGTTATTAAAATTAGGTTATGAAATAGAAGAAATACAAAAAATAACAGAACTATCAATAAAAGAAATAGAAGAATTAAAAAACGAAATGTGATACTAGTGTATGAAAATAAAAAGATGATAGCGTTTTAAATAAATGCTATCATCTATTTTTCTTACTTATATATTACTATTATATTCCTCTAAAGCTTCAAGAGCATATTGTGTATCTGTTAAACAAGGTAGATATTTCTTACCATATTTTTGTCTAGTTTCATTACCCTTTCCAGTAATTAATATTACACTATTTGGATTTTCTAAAATAGCCTGCTTAATTGCTTCTCCACGGTCTTCAACAATTTTATATTTACCATTTTCTTTTTTTACATATACAGCAATTTCTTCACAAATATTAATAGTTTCTTCTGGACCTGGGTCTTCTGCAGTTAAATAAGTAACTGTAGAATTTATACCAGACAAAGTACCTAAATCTTTTCTACGAAGCTGTGCTTTTCCACCAGGACAACCAAATACAGTAATAATATTCTTATTAGGATATTCTTGTTTTGTAGACTCATATAACTTTTGAAAACTTAATTTATTATGAGCATAATCTACAATAACAATTATATTTCCATCTTTACTAATATGAGATTCCATTCTGCCACTGGCTTTAGCTACTTTTAAACCATTAAAAATATTTTTAAAAGGAATATCTAAAGCAATAGCTATACTAATTGCTGCTAAGGCGTTTTCTACATTAAATAGCCCAGGCATTGTTAATAGTACTTTTTCATCAAATTGAGAAGTTTTTACTTTAAATGAAATAGCCATAAGACCTTGCTTTTTTATTTCATATCCATATACATCTGCATTTTTATTTTTTGTGCTAAAAGTAATAATTTTTTTAGATTTTTTTGCATTTTCTAAAATAGTATCAATATAATCAGAATCTAAGTTAATGCAAGCAGTTTCCACTTGTTCAAAAAATTTTAATTTATATGCAAAATAGTCATCAAAATTAGGGTGCTCAATAGTACTAATATGGTCTTCAGATATATTTAAAAAAGCACCAACTTTATATTTTATATTATAAACTCTATCTAATTTTAAAGCTTGGCTACTAACTTCCATAACTAAATTTTGCATTTTGCAGTCTACAGCATTTGCTATATATCCTTGTAAATCAATAGATTCAGGGCTAGTAATTAAAGACTCTCTACAAGATTTACCATCATATGTATCTATAGAAGAAACAATAGCTGTATCAGGTAAATTATGCTCATTCATATAATCATCTAAAATGCTTTTAATATAATATGCTGTAGTAGATTTACCTTTTGTTCCAGTAAGACCTATCATATTTATTTTTTCAGCAGGAAAGTCATAGTACATACACGAAACCATTGCTAAAGCTTTTCTAATATTATTTACAACAATATGTGGAAAGTCAGTATTGGTTACATTTTCTTTTTCAGCTATGTAAACAGTAGCCCCATTTAAAATAGCTTCATCTAAGTATTCTGGTTTGTAATTTAATCCTTTACAAATGTATAAAGTGCCAGTAGAAACCTCTTTTGAATTATGCTCTAATTTTTGTATTTGAGTATTTAATAAATTATCACATAAGCAAACAGACTCTATTAAGCCCTCTTTTTTTAATATGTCAATATAATCTTTTAACTTGTAATACTTCATAAGTTTTACTATCTTTCCTTCCTATCAATATAAATTCTGCTAGTATTTTATATCAAAATATATTAAAAAGCAACTTTTTTACATAAATTAAAGACAAGCATCATATATATAAATTAAACAAAAAACAAAGGAGGTAGCTAATTTATGTGGCACACATTATCTACAAAAGATGTAGAACACCAAATGCAAACAAATATAGAGTATGGGTTAAACGATAAACAAGTAGAAGAAAAAAGAAAAACATTTGGGATAAATCAATTAGACGAAAAGAAAAAAGAAAATATATTTATAAGATTTTTAAAACAATTTAATGATTTTATGATAATTATTTTAATTATTGCATCAGTTATTTCAGCAGTAGTGGCAAAAATGGAAGGAAGTAATGACTATTTTGACTCTGTTATAATTATTGCTATTGTAGTTTTTAATGCTATTATGGGACTAATTCAAGAGGCAAAAGCAGAAAAGTCTTTAGAGGCTCTTAAAAAAATGTCTGCACCTACTTGCAAGGTTAGAAGAAATGGAAAGGTTTATACCATAAAAGGGGAAGAATTAGTACCAGGAGATATAGTTTTATTAGAAGCTGGAAATTATGTGCCTGCGGACTGCAGATTAATTTCAACTTCTAACTTGAAAATAGAGGAGTCAAGTTTAACAGGAGAAACAGTACCTGTTCTAAAAGAAGCCACAACCATACTAAAAGAAAAAACAGCCTTGGGAGATATGATAAATATGGCATTTGCAACTACTATAGTAGTTAATCGGACGTGGTGAAGCTATTATAACAGACACTGGTATGCACACTAAGGTTGGAAAAATTGCAAAAATGATTATTACAAACGAGGCGCCAGAAACTCCTATTCAAAAAAAATTAGGACAAGTGGGAAAGGCATTAGGCATAGTTTGTTTGGGCATTTGTTTATTAATATTTATTATTGGATTGCTAAAAAAAATAGAGCCAATAGAAATGTTTATGACTTCAGTAGGTTTAGCTGTAGCAGCAATCCCTGAAGGATTGCCAGCAATAGTAACAATTATGCTTTCTATTGGAGTAACTAAAATGGCAAAAAAGAATAGTATTATTCGTAAACTTCCAGCAGTTGAAACTTTAGGAAGTAGTAGTGTAATTTGTTCTGATAAAACGGGAACTTTAACACAAAATAAAATGACGGTTATAAAAATTGCAAATGTAAATGGACAAAGTACAGACAAAGACTATATTAAATGGTTAATGGGTATGGCAACAATGTGTACAGATGTAGAAATATCAAGAGAAAAAGGAAAAATAGAACTAACAGGTGAACCAACCGAAGTGGCTATAGTAAGTAGGGCTTTAGAAGAAGGACAAAATAAACAGGAATTATACAATGTAATGGCACGTGTAAAAGATATTCCTTTTGATTCAAATAGAAAAATGATGACAACAATTCATAAAATTCCATCAGGCTACAGAATTATTACTAAAGGGGCGCCAGATGTATTATTAAAAAGATGTAATAAAGTATATGAAAACGGTAAAACAAGTAATTTAGATATTAATAAAATAAAGAAAATAGAAGAACAAAATAATAAAATGGCAGATGAAGCTTTAAGAGTTTTAGCTATTGCATATATAGATATTCCAACTTTGCCAAGCAAAATAGATAGCCAAAATATTGAAAAGAATTTAATATTTATAGGGCTTATTGGTATGATAGATCCACCAAGAGAAGGAGTAAAAGAGGCAGTTGCTACCTGTAAAAAAGCAGGAATAAAAACTGTAATGATTACAGGAGACTATATAATAACAGCAAAAGCAATAGCCAAAGATTTAGGAATATTAAAAAGTAATGATTTAGCAATTACAGGAGAAGAACTAGATAAAATTCCACAAAATGTGCTTCAAAAAAATATTATGGATTATTCTGTTTTTGCAAGGGTAACGCCTGAACATAAAGTAAGAATTGTAAAGGCTTATCAATCTACAGGAGCTGTAGTTGCTATGACAGGAGATGGAGTTAACGATGCTCCAGCACTTAAAAATGCAGATATTGGAATAGCAATGGGAAAAAACGGCACAGATGTGGCAAAAAATGCTGCTGACATGGTTTTAACAGATGATAATTTTGTGACTATTGTAGAGGCTGTAAAACAGGGAAGAAACATATTTGATAATATAAAAAAAGCTGTACATTTTTTAATTGCAACAAACATTGGAGAAATTGTAACAATATTTGTAGGCTTATTGCTAGGCTTAAAGTCTCCTCTTTTGGCAATACAGCTTTTATGGATAAATTTAGTAACAGATTCTCTTCCAGCTATAGCTTTAGGGTTAGAAAAGCCTGAAGCAGATATTATGAATAAAAAGCCTAGAAATAGTAGAAAAAGCATTTTTGCAGATGGATTATGGCAAAAAATATTTGTAGAAGGAGTAATGCTTGGAATTTTAACATTAGTAGCATTTAGTATAGGTAACTATTTTTATGGTGTAGAAGTGGGTAGAACAATGGCATTTGTAAGCTTAGGATTATTAGAATTGGTACATAGCTTTAATATTAAAAGTGAAGAATCAATATTTAAAGTTGGATTATTTGAAAACAAATATTTAATAGGAGCATTTATTTTGGGAGCTGTTTTACAAATAGGGGTTGTACTAATTCCTTCAGTGGCAGATATATTTAAATTAGTAGAATTAAATACTACTCAATGGCTATATACTTTGGGAATATCAATTTTACCATTAATAATTATGGAATTTCAAAAATTATTTAATAGGGCAGAGGTTGAATTTGAAAGAAAGACCGTTCCTATTAAATACTTGGCAAAAAATAAATTGTAAAAATAATACATTCCTACGTAAGAAAAAGCAAGCCAATTTTACGCAGTTCTATTACAGTGTAAAATTGGCAACTCTTTCTAATCGTCACAATATTAAAGTTGCTAGTTTTTGTAGCACTAGTAATATAATACTTTTTCATCGCTCCAACCCCCAACTGCGAAGAAACCGCAATCGGATTGCTATTACAAAAATAAGTTGCTATCCGTGCAATCCTTCAGCGGTTTCTACCTTGTCGGTCCCCACGAAACCACGCTCTAAAAAAGTATTATATTACTAATGCTAAGCTTAATAAAAATATTGTAAATAGTAACGAGCGTACAAATTTAGCAATATTTTTAAAAATTTTTATTGATATTTATAAATAAATTATATAAAATAAAAAATAAAGAATAAAGAATAAATTTAAATTTTTAAAAGGGGAAAATATATAATGAAAAAAACAAACTATTTGCTAAAAGCATTGATTATGATGGCTATTTTTATTGCCATTATTCTTATTACTAACCAAGTACAAGCAGGAAGTATTAAATTAAATAATCTAGATTTTGAAATTCAACTAAATGAAGATGGTAGTATGGATGTTACAGAAAATTGGAATGCTAAAATTACAAATACAAATACTATGTTTAAAGATTTTGAATTAGATAGTTCTAAATTTAAAGAAATAACTAATGTTGAAGTATATAGAGTAAATAACGATGGAACTAAACAAAAATTAACAAAAATAAATCAAGAAATGTATCACGTAACAAAAGACTGCTATTATGGCTTAAAAGTTAATAGTGGAGACTTTGAAATAGCTTGGGGAGTTTCAGTAAACGGAACAGAAACAAGAAAATACCAAGTAAAATATACTGTAGTAGATGCAATAAAAACATATAATGACTGTTCAGAGTTATATTGGCAATTAGTAGGAAAAGAAAACACAATACCAGTGAATAAATTAACAGCAACAATAAAATTACCAAAGGCTGTAGAAAATAAAAATAATGTAAGAGGATGGGCACACGGCCCATATAATGGAAATATAACAATATATAAAGACAAAGTATATTTAGAAGTAGACTATTTGGATTCAGAAGTAATGGTAGAAGCAAGAGTAGTTACATTAGAAAATTTATTTTCAACTAATAAGGTAACAAATATAAATAAATTTAACTCAATTTTATCACAAGAACAGGCGTGGGCAGACGAAGCAAATGCAGAAAGAGAAGAATACATTAGAGAAAAAGAAAGGCAAGAAAATGCGGAAAAAATATTTAATATTGTAATAAAAATAATGACAATTGTTTTAGGAATTTTCTTTGCATATAAACTAATAAAAAATATTTTAAAGGCAAGTAAAACCGAAAAAAAGAAAATGCCAGAGATAGATTACTTCAGAGACATTCCAGACGAACAGGCTTCAGCAGGAGATGCTGCATTTTTATATTACTTTAAAAAAGAAAGATTTTCTAAAAATATTTCTAAAGTATTATCAGCAACAATATTACAATTAGCTTTAAAAAAATATATAAGTTTTTCTATTGATAATACAGAATCAAAACCACAAGTTAGGATAAACGTTTTAGATTATTCAGACCATATAAATCAAATGCCATCATTAAAGAGAGATGAGCAGACAGTATATAATTTATTAGTCAAAGTGGCAAATAGTACAAAAAATGATACTAGAACTTTTAATATGAAAGAATTTGAAAAATATGCAAAAAAGCATAGCGAAGTTTTTATAAATCAAATAAATACAATAGAAAGTACTATTAAAATACAACAAGAAGAGAGTGAAAACTACTCTAAAGAAATTGAAAAACAAACAACCTCTCATGCTGCTTATGCAATAATGTATATTGTTTGGGGAATAATAGCAATGGTAATTCTTCCTATAATAAGCATACTTTTATTATCAAATGCTATTACTCATTTTATAATGTACAATAAAATATATAATTTAACAGATAAAGGATTAGAAGAAAAAGCAAAATGGAATGGGTTAAAAAAATATATGGAGGATTTTTCATTATTAAATGAAAAAGAGGTTCCAGACTTGGTATTATGGGAGAAATATTTAGTATTTGCAACAGCTTTTGGTATTGCAGATAAAGTATTAGAACAATTAAAAATAAAATACCCTGAACTACAGCAAATGGATGGATATGAATATGCATATATGAATATACTATATCATAGTACATTAAATACAGAATTTTTAAACTCATTAAATACATCTGTAAAAAAAGCATATATGGGCGGAATGAGCGCACAAGCATCTTCAGGCTACAGCGGAGGGAACTTTTCATCAGGAGGAGGATACGGAGGTGGATTCTCTGACGGAGGAGGCTTTGGCGGTGGCGGAGGCCGGAATGGGCGGAAGATAAACCAAATAAAAATTAAAAGTAGCCATTCTCATATGGCTACTTTTTGAAAATAAAAGGGGATGTTTTACTAACCTATAGTCAATAACGGAGTAACTAATTACTGACTACACCTATAATATACCAATGTTGTTTGTCCTTTTTGTGAACTTAAAGTGATAAATTAGCAATTTATTTTAACATCCTATTATTTATTGTATAGGAAAAATCTGGCGATTTTTGCTATACAACAAGGTTAGGTTTATTTATAAATATAATTTTGTGGGTCTACTTGGCTGTCGTTTACTCTAATTTCAAAGTGTAAGTGGTTACCAGTTGAATTACCTGTTGAACCAACAGCACCAATTACATCTCCAGCCTTAACTTTATCACCTTGACTAACATATAATTGGCTACAGTGCCCATAATAAATTTCTACACCATTACCACAATCTACAATAATTAAGTTACCATAGCTTCCTTTATACCCAGCAAAACTTACTGTACCATCACAGGCGGATTTTATATCTGTACCATAAGGTGCAGCAATATCTAGCCCTGTATGTGCGTAACTACGTATACTTTCTCTACTACCAAAACGAGAAGTAATAATACCTGAAACTGGTTTTTGAGATAAATAAACACCTTTTACAGAAGCATCTTTAATTTTTTGTAATTGTTCAGATACATCTTGTTTAGCTATTTTAACGTCTACAGTTTCATAAGTGTTTTCACTATCTGAATATATTTCATTAATTCCTATAGTAAATTTAACACTATCTTCATATTTTTCTTTAATTTCTGTAACTAAGTTTTCAGCTTCTTCCAAAGAATTTACTATAGATTTTTGTTCTCCATTTAATGTAACAGCATAATATTTATATGTTAATTTAGTTTCTTCCTCTATTTTGGATAAAATTTCACTTTCATTTAATTCTTGATTTTTACTAATTAATGCAAAGCTATATTTAGGAACTACTGTATCAACAAAAACAATATTATTAGTTCCTTCTAAAGCCAATATTTCATTTACTTGATTTTCAATCAAACTTTTATCTTGTACATATCCAACATGTTGACCATTAATACTAACACTACATACAACATTGTACTTAATAAAAATAACTGTCATAGCAATAAATAAAACAATTGATATTAAGTTAATTAGTCTAATAAGTTCTTTTGTATAATATTTAATATGCTTGTTTAAAATAAACTTCACACTCCTTTTTTTCTTGCACGACATCTTCAATTATACCATATATTGTGTGCAATTTCAAATAAGTTATACTTTTAAATGTCTTTTTTGGATTATTTATACAAAAATATCATTGCCAAAAAATGAAAATACTACCATTTTCTCGTTTTTCCTCAGTTTTCCTCAACTTTTCTTACAATTCCAAACATTGACTTTTGGAAGATTATTATATCAATAAGTAATATATGAATAATTCTGAGAAAAATTATTAAATCAAAAAAATATTAATTTTTTAACTGTTTATATAATAATAACAGTAACCCAAATACTACATCTGTTGCTTTTTATGTAAAATTGTGGTAAAATATAGTACATAAAAAGTTATCTTTTTATTCCTTGCTTCACTAAATAGTGAGAGGGAGAAACCTCTGCTTTTTAGTTTTACATATATTTTATTACATCAATAAAAGAATTATTTAAGGAGGTTTTCTAATGAAAAAATTAATCAAAACTCTGGCAACACTTCTTATCATTGCAATATGCATTTTTCAAACTGTAGTTATTTTAAATTTGGGAGGAATAAAAGAAAATTCTACTTTAACAACGGTATCTGAATTAATAACTATTATCTGCCTTGTAATAATTTTATATATATTTCTGCTATATCAAAAAGAAAACAAAGAGCTAAAACGCAATTTAGCAAAAAAAGATAGAGAAATTAAAAAAATTATTAGAGATAATAAAATAGCTCTTGAAGAAGAAGAACAAAGACTAAATGAAATTAGAAATAAACATATGAAGCGGTCTAATGATTTAAGAAAAGCAATAGCTAAAAAGCAGATTTTGGCAGATGAGTATAAGGCTAAACTTGAAGCTTTAACTGATAAGTATGAAAGAGCTCAAAAACTGTATCCTAACTTGAATGATGAAGTTAATGCTATGATTAAAGAAGAAATTAGACAACTTGATATGAAAAAAGCAGCTGAAGTTGACCTTCTTGCCCGTGATGCTGTACGCGTGTCTACAAGTAGAGGTGTCGTTCAGAAAATTGAAAATGTTTTGGCAGAATACTATCGCCTAAGTGAAAGGCAAAAGTCTTATGTTAAATCTGACATTTCAAAATTGGAAAAATTGTATAAAAATTCTTTAGAAAAGCAAAAACAAGAAGAAAAAAAGTAAGTATAGGAAAAACATTATAAAAATTTAAGATGAATTGGGAGGTTTGGTTGATTTTGCATTAAAAAGAAGTGTCCTGAAAATAGGACACTTCTTTATATTATGGCTGTTCTTGTAAAGTAACGGTAATTTCTTTTTCTTTACCATCACGAGATACCTTTAATTTTAAAGTATCGCCAATTTGTTTTTTATTTTTAATTTCATTTAATTCGTCCATTGTTTTAATTTTAGTTCCTTCAGCCTCAATAATAACATCACCTATTTTTAAACCGGCTTTTTCTCCAGCTGAAAAATCTTCTATAGTTTTAACATAAATACCAACAACTAAATTATTTGCTTTTGCAGTTGCTTCATCTAAATCTATTCCACCAATACCTATATAAGGTCTTTTTACTTTACTATATTGAATAAGTTGTTCATAAATATCTTTAGTAGAATTAATAGGAATAGCAAAACCAACTCCTTCAACTCCAGTTCCAGACAATTTTAATGTATTAATACCAATTACTTGCCCTTTGCTATTAACTAAAGCACCACCACTATTACCTGAATTAATAGCAGCATCTGTTTGAATAGCTATATATTTATTACCACTATCATCTGTAACTTCTCTATTAACAGCACTAACAATACCAGCAGTTACACTATTGTCTAAACCTAAAGGACTACCAATAGCCATTGCAAATTCACCAACTTGAACAGAGTCTGAATTACCAAGTTCTGCAGGAGTTAGACCATCTTTATCTATTTTAATTACAGCTAAGTCTGTTTGAGAATCTGTACCAATAATTTTACCAGTATATTCAGTATCATCATTATATAATTTAATAGTTACTTTATTAGCTTTACCTATTTCATAAAAATAGTTTGAGCTAGAACTTGAAGAATTAACCACGTGATTATTAGTTAAAATATATCCATCTTCACTAATAATAACACCAGAACCTTTAGCAACAGCAGTACCAGAAGTTCTATTAAATATTGAATTAACAGAATACTCTACAGTTATAGCAACAATAGAAGGTTGTACTTTTTTGGCAACTCCTATTCCAGTATCTGAATAATTTTGTAAAGATATTAATTGTGTATTAAGAGAAGCAGAATTATTATTATCTTTTTCAGAAGTACTTGTATTATTTACAGTTATTAATTGTTTAACAATGTTTTCTTTTATAGAAGGAACATTAACACATACTCCAATAATTAATGCAGTGCCAAGTATACCACTAAAAAATGGCAAAACCACTGACTTACCAAAACCTGTTTTATTTTTTCTTTTTACATCTTCGTCAAACATTTTATAATTAGACTTTGAAGTAGTAAAACTAGTATTTTTAATATTTTCTTTTTCTAAATTTGAATCATTTTCATCCATTTAAATTACCTCCAATATTCTTAAATAATATAATATCCTAAAACAAATATATAATACAATAGAATTGTGAAAAAAATGTGAAAAAATTGTATCTTTTATGTTAGTAATTGAAAATAAACTATTGCAAAACGAATAAATTTAAGTTATGATACTATAATAGTTAAAACTAAAGTTAAGGAGAAAGTAAATGGCAGAGAAACTAATTATTGTAGAATCACCAGCAAAGGCAAATACAATTAAAAAATTCTTAGGCGGAAATACTAAAGTAATGGCATCTATGGGGCATATAAGAGATTTACCAAAATCTAAAATGGGAATTGATATTGAACACGACTTTGAACCAGAATATATAAATATTCGCGGAAAAGGTGATTTAATTAAAAGTTTAAAAAAAGAAGCTAAAGATGCTAAGCAAGTATATTTGGCAAGTGACCCTGACCGTGAAGGAGAAGCTATAGCTTGGCATTTAGCACATATTTTAGAAATACCAGAAAATAGTAACTGCAGAATTACTTTTAATGAAATTACAAAGGAAACAGTAAAAGAAAGCATAAAAAAACCAAGAAAAATAGATATGAATTTAGTAGATGCACAACAAGCGCGTAGAACTTTAGACAGAATAGTAGGATATAAAATTAGTCCAGTACTATGGAAAAAGGTAAAAAGAGGGCTATCAGCAGGTAGAGTTCAATCTGTTGCAGTAAAACTAATAGTTGATAGAGAAGAAGAAATAGAAAAATTTATTCCTGAAGAATATTGGAATATTTATGCTACACTAGTTGAACCAAATACTAAAAAAAGTTTTCAAGCTACTTTTTATGGAAAAGAAAATAAAAAAATAGAAATACATACAAAAGAAGAAGTAGATGAAATTTTAAACAATATTCAAAAAGGAAAATATATTGTAGTAGATGTAAAAAAAGGAGAAAAGAAAAGAACTCCGGCACCACCATTTACTACAAGTACTATGCAACAAGAGGCTTCTCGTAAGTTAGGTTTTACCTTAAAAAAGACTATGTCTGTTGCACAAGGACTATATGAAGGTGTACATATTGGAGAAAAAGGTACAGTAGGTTTAATAACATATATGAGAACTGATTCAACAAGAATTTCAGACGAAGCAAGAGCAGCAGCAAAAGAAGTTATTACAAAAAAATATGGTCAAAACTATTATGAAAACCGTTATTATAAAACAAAGCAAAGTGCACAAGATGCACACGAAGCAATTCGTCCAACATATATAGATTTAGACCCAGAAAAAATAAAAAACCAATTAACATCTGACCAATATAAATTATATCGCTTAATATATAACAGATTTTTAGCAAGTCAAATGTCAGCAGCTATTTATGATACTGTTTCAGCAAATATAGAAGTAAATAATTATCATTTTAAAGCAAATGGTCAAACTATAAAGTTTAAGGGCTTTATGAGCCTTTATGTAGAAACAATAGAAGGTGAAAAAGAAGAAGAGGAAAATTCTATTCCAGAATTAATTATAGGGCAAGAAGTAAAAGAAAAAAAATTAGAACCAAAACAAAGCTTTACTCAACCACCTGCAAGGTATACAGAAGCAAGTTTGGTAAAAGCTTTAGAAGAAAAGGGAATAGGTAGACCAAGTACATATTCTCCAACTATTACTACAATTCTAGAAAGAAGATATATTAAAAAAGAACAAAAGCAATTAATTCCAACAGACTTAGGCAAAGTAGTAAATAAATTATTGGTTGAAAATTTTCCGGATGTAATAAACATAGAGTTTACTGCAAAAATAGAAGAAGAATTTGACCAAGTGGCAGAAGGAAATAAACAATGGAAAGATATTATACGTAATTTTTATGGACCTTTTAAAGAAGTTGTAGAAAAGGTAGAAAAAGAATTAGAACATGTGGAATTAGTAGAAGAAGTATCAGATGTACCTTGTGAAAAATGTGGAAGAATGATGGTAATCAAATATGGAAGATATGGTAAGTTTTTAGCTTGTCCAGGATTTCCAGAATGTAAAAATGCAAAGCCAATAATAGAAACAGTTGATGTGCCTTGTCCTGTGTGTGGAGGAAAGGTACAAGTAAAAAAAACAAAACGTGGAAAGAAATTTTATCTTTGCGAAAACAACCCTGGTTCTTGTGAATATATTTCTTGGAATGCACCAAAAAAAGGCGAAGTATGGACGACAGAAGCTAAAAAAGAAAAAAAGAAAACTACTAAAAAGGCTACAACTAGAAGAAAAACTTCAACAAAAAGAAAAACAAAAAGATAAAAATAAAAAACTAAGGAGGAAAAAGAAAAATGACAAAAGTAAAACAAAACAACAAGGGTATAACCCTAATAGCGCTTGTAGTAACTATAGTGGTGCTACTAATTTTAGCAGGAATAACCATAACAGCCCTATTTGGAGAAAATGGATTAATAGAAAGAGCAAAAATAGCGGACCAAAAAACAAAAGAAGGTGCACAAAATGACATAGAGGCAATAGAAAATTTAGATGAACAAGTAGATGTTATGATAAATGGACCAACAACAATAGAAACTTTAATGACAAAAGCAGCAACAAAAAATAAAACAGTATATGATAAATATGGAAATAAAATAACAGTACCAAAGGGATTTAAAATAGTAACGCCCGCGGAAGACAGTACGGTAGTATATGCATATGATAAAGAAAGTGGAGTATCAACAAATACACCAGTAGTACAAGATGGAATAGTAATTCAAGATAGTGCAGGAAATCAATTTGTATGGATACCAGTAGGAGAAATAAAAAATGATGCAGTTGAGAACACAACAAATAAAACAACAATAACATTAGGAAGATATACATTTGATGTAGGAAGTTATGATAGTACTACTGAAACATTTAATGGAACAGGTGAAGAAACATTAGTGCAAGAAGCATATACAGATGAAAATGAAACAAATTACACAAACACAGTAACAATTAATACTTATAACCAAGAATTAAGTACACCAAGAGAAGGAGTCGCATCAGTCGGTACAACTGGAAAAAATGCAACAGCAAAAGATTTAGCAAGTTTTGTAGATAGTGTAAAAACAAAAGGAGGATATTACATAGCAAGATATGAAGCAAGCTATGGAAGTGGGTATAATAGTGATGGAGAAACAGATGCTTTAAAATATGCAAATGCCAAACCATTATCAAAGCCGTCAACTGTAAATAACTTAGATTATAATACAATAGGATCTTTATGGAACAAAATAACACAAGTAAATGCTGCAAAAGTAGCAAGAAATATGTATGCAGGAAATAAAGATATAAATAATAATGAAGTTGGAGTAGAAAGCGACTTAATAAATAGTTATGCGTGGGATACAGCAATAGTATTTATACAAAAATATTCTAGTAATACAGCATATTCAAAACAAAACTCAAAAAATAACGGTATGGGTAGTTTAGCAAATACAGGGGAAAGAGTAGGCACAACAGATAAAGTATGTAATATATATGATATGGCAAGTAATACGTGGGAATGGACTACAGAATATTCAACACACTCGTATAACGGCACTGCTGATCCTTGCGTAGGTAGAGGAGGATATTGCAACTACAGACGAGATTTCACTGCTAGCAGAAGCTACGGCTTTGGTGTGGCTAATGCCGGCGGCTACTACACCTCTTTCCGCCTTACACTTTATATAAAGTAGCTCTGGGTCCTGTAGACAATAAACTATAATAATAAAATATAACGGGAAGTTATGTGTAAATTGTAATTTAGTAGTATAATAAATTGATTATTGTACTACTAAATTTTTGTATATTACACTACAAGCAATAATTTGTGTTGTCAAAATCACCCAAGGAGGTGCTGTGGGAGCACCTGTGGGAGGTCAAGTTTTATCAGAAGTATTGCCATATTTAGAATTAGCAAAAGACAATGAAAAAGAAGAGAATGTAAAAGTGCAAGTTGAAGTTCCAAATGTGGAAGAAATGACAATACTAGAAGCTACTAAAGCATTAAAAGAAGTAGGCTTACAATTACAAATAGAAAATGAACCTGAAGGCTTAGATAAAAATATAACAATTATTAAAGAACAACTACCGAAAAAAGGAATTAGTGTATACCAAGGAACTAAAATTATTGTAAAAATACAGTAATGTTAAAAAATGTATATGACTAGTTGCGTTTTAAAAATATAGTATGATATAATAATAAACGTAAAAAAGGAGATTGAAATATGGAATTAAAAAGTATTTTGTCAGGTATAGAAGGCCTAAAAGTTAAAGGAAGCCTTGAGGTAGAAGTTCCAGATATAAAAAGTAATTCTGGAGAAGTAAAAAAAGGAGATATGTTTATTGCAATAGAAGGCTTTGACACAGACGGGCATAAATATATTAATCAAGCAATTTCAAATGGTGCAAAGACTATTATGGCTCAGGCAGATAAATTAACTAAAGAAATGGTAAAAGATTTACCTGAAGATGTTACATTTATTTTAGCACCAAATACTAGACACGCAATTTCAATTTGTGCTTGTAATTTTTATAAAAATCCATCAAAAAAATTAAAACTAATTGGAGTAACAGGTACAAAAGGAAAAACTACAACTACATTTATGATTAAGTCTTTATTAGAAAAACAAGGACTAAAAGTGGGGCTTATTGGTACTATTTGTACATATATAGGGGATAAAAATTTAGGTGATAATGACAGAACAACCCCAGAAGCACTAGAATTACAAAAACTTTTAGCACAAATGGTAGAAGAAAAATGCGATGTAGCTGTTATGGAAGTATCTTCGCAAAGCTTAAAGTTAGGTAGAGTAGATGGCTGTGAATTTAATATTGGAATATTTACTAACTTTTCAAAGGATCATATTAGTCAAAAAGAACACTCTAGTATGGATGAATATTTTGAATCAAAAGTAAAATTATTTAAAATGTGCAAATATGCTTTTATAAATTCTGATGACGTATATGCAAATAAATTACCAGAATTAGTACCAGAGTGTGAATTTAAAACATATGGTATTGATAACCCAGCAGGGCTATTAGCAAAGGATATTACTGTAACAAATTCATATGTAGATTTTAAAGTAAAATTAGCAGATAAAAATCAAAGAGTAAAAACAGGAATCCCTGGAAGATTTAGTGTATATAACTCATTAGCAGCTATTTGTGTTGCTACAAAATTTGGATGTAGCACAGAAAACATACAAGAAGCATTATTAAATGTTAGAGTACCAGGAAGAAGTGAACTTGTGGATAATAAAAAAGAGTTAACTATAATGATAGACTATGCACATTCTCCTGAAAGTTTAGGAAGTATTTTAACAACAGTTAGAGAATATACTCAAGGCAATGTAATTTGTGTATTTGGGTGTGGTGGAGACAGAGATAGTGGAAAAAGGCCAATTATGGGGGAAATATCAGGAGTATTAGCAGATTACACTATTATAACATCTGATAATCCAAGAACAGAAGAACCAGAAAAAATTATAAACCAAATAGAGCAAGGAATAAAAAAGACAAAAGGAAAATATGAATGTATAGTTGATAGAAAAGAGGCTATTAAAAAGGGTATTAAAATGTTGCACAAGAGAGATATTTTAGTAATAGCTGGAAAAGGACACGAATTAGTGCAAGAAATAAAAGGGAAATTTTATCCTTTTGATGAAAGAAAAATAGTAAGGGAGCTCTTAGGAGAATAGATCGGCGTGTGATATATATTAGCTTTAAATAAGTGACCAAAGGGAAAGATGTGTCACCGTTAGAAAAAATAAAATAGTACTACTAACCAAGGAGGAAATATGGAATTTCAAACAAAAATAATATTAATTTCATTAGTTATAAGCTTTGTAATAGCACTAATAGTGATCCCTATTTTAAAAAAGCTAAAAGTAGGACAGCTAGAAAGAAAAGAAGGGCCACAATCTCACCTAAATAAACAGGGAACTCCAACAATGGGTGGAATTATAATGGTTATTACTATTTTAGCCGTTGGAATATTGGTATTTATAAATTGTAGCAAATCAGAAAATATAGAACAAAAACAGGTGGCTACCAACTTAATTCCATTAATAGCTGCTACAGTTGGGTTTGGAGTAATAGGGCTAATTGATGATTTAAAAAAATTAATAGGAAAAAATACAGATGGACTAAAACCTGCATATAAAATGTTAGGTTTACTTATAGTATCTGTTGCATTTAGCATATATTTAACACAAGTTTTACATATTGGGCTAGAAACATATATACCATTTTTTAAAACTTATATAACTTTACCAATATGGCTATATATTCCATTTGCAGTATTTGTAATGCTTGCAACAACAAATGCAGTTAATTTAACAGATGGAATAGACGGGCTTTCTACAAGTGTTACAACAATAATTATTACTTGCTTAACAGTAATAGGAATTATATTTGGAGTAAAAGAAATTTCTATTTTTGGAAGTATTTTAATAGGCTCTTGCTTAGGATTTTTAATATTTAATTTACATCCAGCAAAAGTTTTTATGGGAGATACAGGTTCTCTTCTACTTGGTGGAGCTATAGCAAGTATGGCACTCTATTTAAAAATGCCTATATTGCTAGTAATAATAGCACTTGTACCTGTAATTGAAACTCTTTCTGTTATGATTCAAGTAAGACATTTTAAAAGAACTGGTGAAAGAGTATTTAAAATGACACCAATACACCATCATTTTGAATTATCTGGCTGGAATGAGAATAAAATTGTATCAGTATTTAGTGTTATTACATTAATTTGTTGTGTAATTGGACTTATGGCTATTTAGTATTAAAACTAAATAAAATTTGGAAAGGAAAAAAGTAATGCAAAAAGCTCAAAAGAAAACATCAAAATTTGTAAATAAGCCATTTGATTTTTTACTTTGTATAGTTATTTTTATATTACTAGCATTAGGAATTGTAATGGTATTATCTGCTTCTGCACCATCAGCATTAGCAGAAACAGGAAAAACATATGCATACGCAGGAAGACAATTATTATTTGGAATATTAGGCATTGTATTTATGTTTATATTTTCTAAAATTGACTATAGATTTTATAAAAAATTTTATTGGCTAATTTATTTTGCTTCTTGGCTAATTCTGTTACTAGTATTAGTTCCAGGATTAGGTGTTGAAGCAAATGGAGCAAAGAGATGGGTTGCAATTCCAGGACTAGGACAATTCCAACCTTCAGAATTAACTAAAATTGGCTTAATTATATTTTATGCAGGATATTTATCAGACCATAAAGATGAATTAAAAGACTTTTGGAGAGGATTTGTAAAACCATTTGTATTTATAATTCCACCTGTGCTTATATTATATGTAATTCAAAATCACTTAAGTGCATCGCTAATTATATTTATGATTACATGTGTTATGCTTGTTATAAGTGGAGCAAGAATACTGTATTTTATATTAGCAGGAGGCGTTGTAGGAACAGGGTTAATAGGATATATAATTTATAAAATATCATCAGGAGGGTCTGATAGCTTCCGTATAGGAAGAATTGTATCCTTTTTAGACCCTTGGGCAGATGCTACAGGAACTGGGTGGCAAGTAATTCAAAGTTTATATGCAATAGGATCAGGTGGACTGTTTGGGGCAGGCTTAGGAGAAAGTAAACAAAAATACTTATATATTTCAGAACCTCAAAATGACTTTATATTTTCTATAGTGGCAGAAGAATTAGGATTTATTGGTTGTGCAATAATATTAATACTTTTTGCAATTTTAATTTGGAGAGGAATTTTAGTTGCTATAAAAGCTCCAGATATGTTTGGAAGTTTATTAGCAACAGGAATAATTAGTTTAGTATCTATTCAAGCTATTTTAAATATAGCTGTTGTAACATCATCTATACCAAATACAGGAATTTCACTACCATTTTTTAGCTATGGTGGTACAGCACTATTTATATTACTATGTAGTATGCGGAATACTTTTAAACATTTCACGAGCAGGTAGTAAAGTTTAGGAGGTAAAGAATGAAGGTAATAATTGCAGCGGCAGGAACTGGAGGACATATTAACCCAGGAATAGCAATAGCAAATGAAATAAAGAAAAAAGAGCCAAACTCTGAAATTATATTTGTTGGAACAGACCGTGGATTAGAAAACGACTTAGTACCAAGAGCAGGGTATGAGTTAAAACAAATAAACGCATATGGATTTGAAAGAACTATATCTCTAGATAATATAAAAAGACTATACAAGACTTTTAAATCTATAAAAGAAGCAAAAAAAATTATAAATAAATTTAAACCAGATGTAGTTGTTGGAACAGGTGGATATATTTGCATACCTGTTGCTTTAGCTGCTAAAAGCTATAAAATACCAGTAGTACTTCACGAAAGTAATGCTTTTCCAGGTGTGGCAGTAAAACTACTTTCTAAAAAAGCCAAAAAGGTGTTGGTAGGATTTGAAGATGCAATACCAAGGTTACCAAAAGCAAAAAAAGTAGTAGTTACAGGAACTCCTACTAAAGTAAAAAAAGTAGAAATACAAAATGAAAGAAAACAACAATTATTAAAAGAAAATAACTTGAATAATAATAAGCCTATTGCTTTATTTTTTGGTGGAAGCCAAGGGGCAAAAAGTATAAATAACAGTTTAATAGAAATAATAACAAATAAGAAAAATGAAAATTATCAAATATTATGGGCAGCAGGACCTGCACAATATGAAGATATAAAAACTACATTAAAAAATAATTATTCATTAGATATTAATAATATTCAAAATGTAAGTATTGTTCCATATATATATAATATGGAAGAAATAATGAATATTGTAGATTTAGTGGTTTCTAGAAGCGGAGCTATGACTATAACAGAAATTGCAAATGTAGGAAAGCCAGCTATATTTATTCCATTTCCATTTGCAACTGAAAATCATCAAGAATATAATGCAAAGGTGCTAGAAAAAGTAGATGCTGCAAAAATTATTTTAGATAAAAATTTAACTTCAGATTTATTAAATAGCACAATAAACAACCTAGTAAAAGATAAGGAAAAATTAAAAAAAATGGGAGAGAAAGCAAATAGTGTAGCTATTAATAATGTTGAAGAAAAAATATATAAAGAAATAAAAGAAGTAATTTAAAACTAAAAGAAAGGGACTTAAATTAAATGCAAGATATTTTAATAAAAAATGGAGAGGCACTTATTTTTAAGAATAATGATGTAACAATAGAAAAAAAAGAAGTGCTAATAAAAAATGGAAAAATTAATAAAATATCAGAACAAATTAAAGATGTAGAATTACAAAATACTTATGTAATAGATGCTAAAAACCATATTATTATGCCAGGATTAATAAATACACATGCACATATTCCTATGAGTATATTTAGAGAAACTACTGAAGGTTGCAAGTTGTATGAATGGTTACAAGAAAAAATATGGCCAATAGAAGACAAATTAACAAGAGATGACATTTATTGGGCAAGTATGCTCTCATATATAGAAATGATTAGTACTGGTACTACTTGTATAAATGACCAGTACTTTATGCCAGAGCAAATTAGACAAGCTGCTTATGACTGTAAAATAAGAGCAGTCATTACAAGACCAATAGTTGATATTGGTTCAGATTTGCAAGAAAAAGTAAAAGAGTTTAAAGATTTTTATGAATCTAGAGATGCAAATAATGACCTAATTACATATTCAGTAGCTCCTCATTCACTTTATACGTGTACAGACAAAGCCTTAAAAGTTTGTGCAGATTTAGCAAAAGAATATAACTTACCAATACATACACACTTTTTAGAAAGTATTGATGAAATAGAAGATATAAAAAATAAGCATGGAAAATCTGCAATAGAGGTATTGCAAGAATATTTTAGTGACATTCATTTAATATTAGCACATTGTGTAAAACTAAGTGATGATGATATAAAAGTGCTAAAAACAATGGATTGTGGAATAGCACATAACCCAATATCAAATTTAAGACTAGGGTGCAAAATAGCAGATACTACAAAATATTTGCAAAACAATATAAATGTTGCCTTAGGTACAGATGGTCAAGGTTCAGGAAGTAATTTAGATATGTTTGAAGCTATGAGAGTAGCGTGTTTAATTCAAGGTGGAATTCATGAAAATGAGCCAAGAATTACAGCAAAAGATGCTATATATATGGCAACAATAAATGGAGCTAAATTATTAGGCTTAGAAAGTAAAATAGGTAGCATAGAAGAAGGAAAGGATGCAGATTTAATTTTAGTAAATGTAGAAGAGAGTTTGGAAAACATTACAATGTTACCTAATTTGAACAAAATAGCAAACTTAGTATATAACACTAGTGGAAAGAATGTAGATACAACTATAGTAAAA
This sequence comes from Clostridia bacterium, assembly GCA_051891195.1. Lineage (GTDB taxonomy): Bacteria > Bacillota > Clostridia > TANB77 > CAG-508 > CAG-273. The sequence goes on along the minus strand of JBJFEZ010000056.1, from coordinate 5,966 downwards.
GGTAATATTTTAATGGAGAATAGGCATATAAAGAATATAGATGTAAATGAAGTTATAAATAAATGTAAGCAAATCCTTCAGCGGTTTCTAACTTGTTGGTCCTCACGAAACCACGCTCTAAAAAAGTATTATATTACTAATGCTAGAATTAGAGCTTTTTTAATATTAGCATCTTTTAATTAATGCACTGTTGATATTTATGTAAATTTGTGATATAATACCCACATATTGGAATATTTCCAAGGCAGTATATTTAGTAGTTTTACTAAATGCTTAAAGGGAAATACCAGTTACAATAAAGTAAAATTAATACAACAAGGAGGTTGCACGATGAAATTACTAGCAAATCTTCGGATTAGAAGTGAGAAAAATGCAGAGTATCTAATACAGGCATTTTTTAAGGATTTTAATCCGGAAAACAGCATTCTTATCTGTGGAGAAGAAGCAATAATAGAGATCGAACTTGATGGACTTTCTACTGAAACTATTGAAGACGTAAGTAAAGCCATAGGTTATTGCGAAATTGTTTTTCTTTGTTATGGCAAAACTTCAAACGCAGTATCTAATACTGAAGTGGAAGTAGTGCCGGAAACAGCAAAACAGGTTATTGAAGCAGAAACAAATCAGAAAGAGGAAGAACACAACATTGGGGAAGTAGTATTACCTGAGTCTACTGAACAGATTCACAAAATAGCAGAGAATTCAAACAGCGAAGTTTCTAAAAAGTCAAAAAATCTTAAAGGCAAGTCTTCTAAAAAAGAAGAAAAGTCAGTAGCAAGCACAAGTCAGGAAAGAGAACCCCTTGTACAAAAACTGGATGAACTTGCTAAAGATAGTAAGTCTTATAGCTTGTTCTTAAAGAAAGTAATGAGCTGGTTTGAGCTTGATAAAAGCAGAAGTCTATTCTTGATAAATGTGCTTCGGGTTACGGGAAATGTAGATAAGATAAAATGGGCTACTATTGAGGCAGAACTATCTAAAATAGGCGTGGAGATGTGTAAGTATGACATACAAAGACTAAAAAGGCAAATTAGCAAATATACTAATCTTAGAGTCATAGAGCTTATAAAGATTCTTGAGGAGTATAAAAGCAAATTTAGCACTTTGACTGAGAGCAACACTGAAAACGCAAAAGATATAGAAGAATCTGAAACAATTAATGCTTGCCAAGAAAAACCAGAAACTGATAAGAAACCTGAGGAAAACTCTAAAGTAAGCATTGCCCAAGAAGAGAATACTGTAAGTAAAGATGTGGCCGAAATACTTAAAGGTTCTAAGCTTGAAAGAAGACTAATAACTCTTGACAAGAGAATTCCTATAAATTCTAGAGTAAGTAAAATTCTAGAACATATGGAATGGTCTTACTTGAATAGCAAAGATCAATATGCAGTTTTAACTATTTGTGAAATAGCTTTGAAGCTGAGAGATATAACCTTTGAAAATATTTTTATGTCTAGAAAACTAAAAAGTTTTAATCAAACAGAGTATGTAACAATTTTTTCCAACTTCATTGATAGATATATGAAGATAAATGGAATAAATGAAAAAATTGACCCTGTTGATTTTCTTAAATATTTTCAGAATATTATTCTCACAAGTGCAGAAAAACGTAGTTTGTAATTTGGTAAACCCATAAATGCTCTAGAATTTCTAGAGCATTTATTAATGCAAATTTTTAACAAACTATTTTAAAACAAACAAGCTTATGATATAATCACAAATGTGTGTTAAGCATATAAAAAACAAGAAATAGGTGAAATAATAAATGTACTTAAAAAGATTAGAGTTACAAGGATTTAAATCATTTGCAGATAAAACCGTATTAGAGTTAAAACCAGGAATTACAACAACCATTGGACCAAATGGTTCAGGAAAAAGTAATATATCAGATGCTATACGTTGGGTATTAGGCGAGCAAAGTATGAAATCATTAAGAGGAAATAAGTCAGAGGACATTATTTTTGCTGGAACACAAGCAAGAAAGTCTTTAGGCTTTGCTGAAGTTTCTATTGTAATTGATAATACAGACAATAAGCTTCCTATAGAATATTCAGAAGTAACCGTAACAAGAAAAATATACCGTAGTGGTGAAACAGGGTATTATATAAATAAAACTCCTTGCCGTTTAAAGGATATTTTAGAGTTATTTATGGATACAGGTATAGGTAAAGATGGTTATAGCATTATAGGACAAGGAAAAATTGATGAAATTCTAAGTAATAAATCTGAAGATAGAAGACATATTTTTGAAGAAGCAGCAGGAATTGTAAAATACAGAACAAGAAAACAAGAATCAGAGAAAAAATTAGAGCAAACAAAACTTAACTTGCTTCGTATTAATGACATATTGTCAGAAATTGAAGCTAATATAGAACCATTAAAAATACAATCAGATAAAGCAAAACAATTTTTAGATTTAAGGGAAGAACTAAAAAATATTGAAGTTGGACTTTTTGTATATAACATTAATACATATAAAGAAAAGTTAGAACAGCTTTTAAAAGATGAAGAAATTATTGCGTCTCAAAAAGAAGCAGAAGATACTAAAATGGAAACATTACAAGCTCGTAAAGAAGAACTAAGACAAACCATAGATTCTATTACTGCTCAAATTGAAGAAATTCAAAATATTGGCTTTGAAAGTACAAATAAAATAGAAAAAATAAATTCAGAAATAGGAATTGCTAATGAAAGAATTCAAAATAATGGTAGTAATAAGCAAAGACTAGAAAATGAAATAGAAGAAGTTAAAACAAGAATAGAAGAATTAAAAGAAGAACAAAAACAAAAACTAGAAAAAAAGACAAACTTAACTTCTAATAAAGAAAAATTTGAAGCAGAACTTAAACAAAAAGAGGAAGAACTTGCGCAATTAACACAAAAACTATCTACTAAAGAAATAGAAATAGAAGAAAAAAAGCAAATTGTAGAGCAAAATACTGACAAAAAGTATGAACTAGCTGGAGAGATAAATACTTTAGATGCTAATTTTGAAAATTTAGAAAAGCGTAAAAAACAACTAAAAAATGAAATTGATTCAGTTGTTTCAGAACTAGATTCTATAAGAATGACCAAAAATGACTTATCTAAAGGATTTTATGAAATTGAATCAAAGAGAAATGTTGCAGATAATAAATTACAAAAAAGTATACAAGCAAAAGAAGAAAATATGACTAAATTAAAGCAATATGAGGATGAAATTTCTAAGCTTGAATATAACCAAAGAATGAAGCAGGCAAGACATCAATTTTTAGTAGAAACTGAAAAAGAAAAAGAAGGATATAACAAAACTGTAAAATCATTATTAGTAGCTTGTGAAAATAATGAAAATCTAAAACAAGGGGTTCACGGAATTTTAGCTAACTTAATTTCTGTAGAAAAAGAATATGAATTAGCTATTGAAATGAGTTTAGGCCAAGCTTTGCAAAACATTGTAACAGATACAGAGCAAGAAGCTAAAAAAATGATTGAATACTTAAGAAAAAATAGTCTTGGAAGGGCTTCGTTTTTACCAGTTTCATCTATTCAAGGAAGAAAACTAGAAAAACTAAGTAAAATGGATGGAGTAGTTGGAATAGCATCAGACTTAGTACAATGTAATAAAAAATATGAGCAAATAATACTAAATTTACTGGGTAGAACTGTAGTAGTACAAGATATGGATACAGCTATTAGTTTAGCTAAAAAAGATAAATATTCATTTAGAATTGTTACTTTACAGGGAGATATTATTAATCCTAGTGGAGCTATTTCTGGTGGTAGTATTGCGTCAAAAACTGTTAATATTTTAGGTAGAAGCAGAGAAATTGAAGAACTTGAAAAAGAACTAAAGAAATTAGAAAAACAAATTAATGATAAAAATCAAGAAAAACAAGAATATGCAGCTTCTATTGGAGATAGTATTGAAGAAACCGCTAAATTAGAAAAAGAGTTACAAGAAATAGATATTGTGTATGCAACAGAAAAACAAAAAATGATATCTATAGAAGAAAATATTACTCGTTTACAAAACAGACTAGAAAAACTAAAAGAAGAGGTAACTCAAGCTGACAGCCAAAAAGATGAAAATAGAAAACAAAAAGAAGAAAAAGAGCAAAATATAGCTAACTTAACTAATCAAATAGAAGAATTAAATAAAATTATTGAAGAGTTTGCTATAAACAATAAAGATAATCAAAAGTATATAGACAACTTAAACCTTGACATTACTAATTTAAAAATATCTGTTACATCATTTGATGAAAGTGAAAGCTCTATTGATGAAATGGTAGAAAGAATTTCTAATGATATTAAAAATTATCAGCAAAGTATAGAAAACAAAAACAAAAATATATTAGAAGTTGTAGAAGAAACTAAAAATCTAGAAAATTCTATCTTAAGTTATCAAGAACAAATTGAACAAATTAAGCAAGAAGTAACAAACAGTGGAACTAAAGCTCAAGAATTAAAACAAGAAAGAGTTACTAAAAATGAAAAATTAGTAAATACAGAATCTGAAATTGAAAGTCAATTTAGCACATTAGAAAGCTTAAAGGAGCAAATTATAAAATTAGATGTTAAAAAAGCAAAATTAGAACAAGACTTAGCACAAGTAGTAGATAGTTTATGGAATGAATATGAGTTAACTCCAAATAACACAGAGCAATATACTAAACCAAATAATGTAGCAGCAGCTCAAAAACAAGTAAATAGTTTGCGTAATAAAATAAGAGATTTAGGAAGTATTAATATTGATTCTATAGAAGAGTACAAAAAAACAAAAGAAAGATATGACTTTATGTCTGAACAAAGACTAGACCTAGAAAATACTGTAGCAAAACTAAGAAAAATAATTAGTGATATGACAGAAACAATGAAAGTTCAGTTTAGAGAAAAGTTTGACCTTATTAATAAAAACTTTAATGAAGTGTTTGCCGAACTATTTAATGGCGGAAAAGCAGAGCTAATATTGGAAAATGAAGAAGATATATTAGAATGTGGAATTGACATTAGGGTGCAACCACCAGGAAAAAAATTACAAAATATGATGTTGTTATCAGGTGGAGAAAAGGCTTTTACAGCTATAGCACTATTATTTGCAATATTAAAAATAAATCCAGCACCATTTTGTATATTAGACGAAATAGAAGCTGCACTAGATGATGTGAATGTATATAGATTTGCAGAATACCTAAAAAAATTCTGCAAAGAAACGCAATTTTTAGTAATTACACATAGAAAAGGTACAATGGAGGCAGGAGATTCTGTGTATGGTGTAACTATGGAAGAAAATGGTGTAAGTAAGTTACTATCAATAAAACTTAAGTAAAACAGCAATGTGCATTTGTTAATACACTTATTTATACACTTTATCATGTATAGGATGTTACAGATAGTTATAGCTATATACGAAATTATGTGATACTAGTATACAAAAATAAAAGATGATAGTGTTTAAAATAAATACTATCATCTTTTATTTTATAAAAAGTACAAGATAAGCATACAAAAATTGTCGAAACTTGCGATAAATTATGCTATCTAAACACTTGAAAAAATAAGAAACATATGTAATAATGTCAATATAAAATTCTAGAATTTTTAATTCATAACAACTTAGGAGATACAAAATTTTAATCAAAAAATTTTTAAAAGTTAAATCTAAATTTTTCCAAAAACAAAAATTAGTTACTAAATAATGAGTTCATTTTGATACTTTATTCAAACTAAGTATATTGCAACGTTTGACCTTGGCGAAAGCAGGTTTCCAATTGTGCAAGAAAATCTACGATTTTCTGCACATACTAGTAGGAAAACTGCTCCAATTCGCACTTCACAGCAAAGCTGTTCCGTTTGGTCGCTTACGCGGTCTGCACTTATGCAATATACTTAGTTTGAAATAACTAGAATACCAAAGTAATTATTTAGCAACAAAATTAATAAAATTTTACTAAATGATTGAAAAAATATATAATAATTGGTAAAAT
>JBJFEZ010000055.1:0-5290 GCA_051891195.1 Clostridia bacterium | reverse complement strand
CTGGAATTGATTTGCCGGGGGAAGCTACTAGTATATTTTTAAAAGAAGAAAAGGTTGGCCCTGTAGAGCTTGCAACAATAGCATTTGGTCAAAGATTTGAAATTACACCTATACAGCTTGCAACAGCAGTAAGTACTATAGCAAATGGAGGAAGTAAAATTACTCCTAGAGTAGTAAAACAAATAATAAATAGCCAAACGGGAGAAGTAACAGACATCCCAGTAAAATTAGGAGAAAGAGTAATTTCAGAAGAACACAGTAAAGAAGTATTAAGTATGATGGAGTCTGTTGTAGCAGAAGGAACTGGAAGAAACGCACAAGTAAAAGGATATAGAGTAGGAGGAAAAACAGGAACATCAGAAGATGGAGTAAATACTAATAAATATGTTACATCATTTGTAGGAGTAGCGCCAATATCAGATCCAGAAGTAGTAGTTTTAGTAACACTGTATAACCCAACAGGAGAAGGGGGACACCAAGGAGGTGAGTGGGTGATTTTAACAACACACAATAGAAATGTTAAAAAACTATAATTTTAACAAAAACAAATAGTTAAATTAATAAAAAATAGATAAAAATTGTAAAAAAATTTTATAAAGTGTCAAATTTCGACAAAAAAATTAATACATATGCATTATAATAAAAAATAATATACTATCAATATTAGGAGGGATAATTTAGTATGAAAAATTTTGAGACAAAAAATTTAGTAATTAGAAAATTTAAAATGGAGGATGCAGAAGATGTACATAAATATCTAGCAACTGAAACTAAATTAGTAGATTGTATGGGGTATAATATACATAAAAGCATTGCTGAAACTGAAAAAATGGTATCTTCATTTATAAAAGAATATGAAATGAATGAACTAATATGGGCAATTGAATATAAAGAAACAAATGAAGTACTAGGATTTTTTAATGCATTTGAAAAATCTGAACAAAATAAAATATGTAAGTTTAAATTTGGAATTGCTCTTGATTATGTATATACAGGTTTAATGGAAGAAGCTTTAACAGAAATATGCAATTATTTATTTAATAAAAAGAATATGAATGTACTTATTTCTGAATTTTATGATGGAAATAAGGAATTAATAGAAATAAAATCAAAAATGCTAGAAAATGTTGGATTTACAAGAGAAGCAATTTTACATAAACGAAAAATAAATGAAAAAACAGGAAAAGCAGAAAATAAAATAATATATTCAAAATTTAATGATTAAAATTATTTCTAAAATTATATTATAGAAAAGCTAGAAGTTGGTGTAATACTAATTTCTAGTTATTTTTTGCTACGTAATAATAATATTAATTTAACAGAAATGCCAATCTTGTCATAAAACTTTTAAAGGAATAATAAACTTAAACATAAAACCATCTAAAGGGGATGAAAAGTTGAAAAATCAAGAAGAAACAAGGGAATATTTAGAAAATACAAAAATGCCACATACATTAAAAATTGGAGACATAATTGTAGAGATAAAATATTCTGAAAATGATAAAACCTTTAATGAATGTATGTTAAATATTTTAAAACAAAAAATGAAGTAGAAATGTAAACTTTTCATTTGTTCTAAGAAGGGAGAAAACAACTTAAATGGCAGGAAGAAAATCCAAATATTCTTTTAATGAAAATACTGAAAATAACAAAATGTGGTCAGTTGCATTGTATATAAGACTTTCGCAAGAAGACAGCGATAATGGACAAGAAAAACAAGAAAGCAATAGTATAACTAGTCAAAAAATATTATTAACTGAGTTCACACAAGAGCACAAAGATTTAATAATTTATGACACTTATATAGATGACGGATTTACTGGAACAGATTTTAACAGACCTGCATTTCAAAGATTGCTAGAAGATATGAAAAACGGAAATATTAATTGTGTTATAGTAAAAGATTTATCAAGACTAGGAAGAAACTATATAGAGGTAGGAAATTACATAGAGCAAGTTTTTCCATTATTTAATATAAGGTTTATTGCAATAAATGATGGAGTAGATAGCTTTAAAAATCCAGCAAGTACAAATACAATTTTGGTGCCATTTAAAAATTTGATAAATGATGAATACGCACGAGATACATCAATAAAAATTAGAACATCTTTAAATGGAAAAAAGAAAAAAGGAGAGTTCATAGGGGCATTTTGCGCATATGGATATATTAAAGACCCAAAAGATAAACACAAATTAATAATAGATGAAGTAGCAGCAGACGTAGTAAGAAAAATATTTTGTTGGAATGTAAATGAGGGATTAGGAAAAATAGCCATTTGCCACAGATTAAATAATCTAGGAATTTTAAATCCTACAGGGCATAAAAAAATAGAACTAAGGCAGAATTATAACAATTATGGAATCCAAGATAATATGTATGCTTGGACTCCTTCTACAATACGAAACATTCTAAATAATGAGGTATATTGCCGGCACTACAGTTCAAGGTAAAAGAAGAACCAAAAGTTATAAACTACATAAAGTAGAAACTGTACCAAAAGAGGAATGGGTAAGAGTAGAAAATACGCACATACCAATTATTGATAAAGAAACATTTAAAAAAGCACAAGAATTAAATAAAAGAGATACAAAGGTATCTCAAAAAACAAAAGAGTTATCTATATGGGCTGGTTTTTTAAGATGTAGCGATTGCAAAAGAGCAATGAACAAAAAGAGTAGTACAAATAAAAGTGGCAGTATATATGAATATTACATTTGTAGTACATACAGAAAGAAATCAAATAACTTATGTACAAAACATACTTTAAAAGTAGAAGAACTGGAAAATGCAGTATTACAAACTATAAATTTACATATTCATTTATTAATAGATACTGAGAAACTATTAAAACAAATAAATAATATAGAAAAAAATGATATTTGTCCGAATAAAATAAATGAAATAATAGAACAAAAACAAAATGAAATTTCTAAAATTTCAAATTTTAAAAGAACATTATATGAAGATTGGAAAAGTGAATATATAACAAAAGAAGATTATTTAAATTATAAACAAAAATATGAACAAGATATAAATAAAATAAAAGAAATTATTATAAATTTAGACAAGCAGAAGGAAAATCAAAAACAAATTACAAATACTAATAACGAATGGATAGAAAGCTTTAAAGTACATAAAAATATAACTAAATTAGACAGAGGTATTATAGCAGAACTAATTGATTATATAGAAGTGTATGAAGAGAAAAAAATAGCTATTTATTTTAAATTTAATAATAAATTAGAATCTGCACTTATGCAATATACTTAGTTTGAACTATAAATAACTACATATAAAATAATATAACATATTGAAAAGAAAAAATATGTGTGATATACTCAGTGCTAATAAAGGAAGGTAAATAAATGGAAATTAATATAACAGATAAAATAAAATATGTAGGTGTAAATGACAAAACATTAGATTTATTTGAAAGTCAATACTTAATACCAAATGGAATATCGTATAATTCATATATAATACAAGACGAAAAAACAGTAATAATGGATACCGTGGACAAAAGAAAGGTAGATGAATGGTTACAAAATGTAGAAAAGGTATTAGAAAATAAAAAACCAGACTATCTTGTGGTATCTCACTTAGAACCAGACCATTCTGCAGGAATAAGTATAATTACAGAAAAATATTCTGAAATGAAAATTGTATTAAGTAAAAGAGCAAAAGATATGCTTGCGCAATTTATAAATAAAGATTTATCTAATAGACTAATAGTAGTACAAGAAGGTGATATACTAGAACTTGGACATCATAAACTACAATTTTTTATGGCACCAATGGTGCATTGGCCAGAAGTAATGTTTACATATGAACAAACTGAAAAAGTATTGTTTTCAGCAGATGGTTTTGGAAAATTTGGAGCTTTATACATTGAAGAAGATTGGGCTTGTGAAGCAAGAAGGTATTACTTTAATATTGTTGGAAAATATGGAATGCAAGTACAAGCAATATTAAAAAAGGCATCTACATTAGATATAAAAACTATTTGCCCATTACACGGACCAATTTTAAAAGATAATTTAGAATATTATATAAATAAATACGATGTATGGAGTAGCTATAAGCCAGAAGATAAAGGAGTGTTAATTGCATACAACTCAATACACGGAAATACTAAAAAAGCTATTGAAAAATTAGAAGAGTTATTAAAACAAAAGAATGTAGGAAAAATAGTAGTAAGTGATTTATCAAGAACAGATATGGCAGAGGTTGTAGAAGATGCATTTAGATATGATAAAATGATAATAGCATCACCAACATATGACGCTGGCTTATTTCCAACTACAGAAACTTTTTTAAGACGCCTAAAACACAAAAATTATCAAAATAGAAAAATAGGAATAATAGAAAATGGCTCTTGGGCACCAATGGCAGCAAAACTTATGTTAGACATAATAAAAGACATGAAAGATATACATGTATATGAGCCTGTTATAACAATAAAAACATCTATAAACAATGAAACTATAGAAAGAATGCAGCAATTAGTAAATGAAATAGAAAATAATTAGGAGGTGAAAAATATGAAATATGAATGTACTGTATGTGGATACATATATGATGAACAAGAGCAAGGTGTAAAATTTGAAGATTTACCAGAAGATTGGGTGTGTCCACTATGTGGAGTAGGAAAAGATATGTTCCGCAAAGTTGAAGAATAGAAAAAATAGGGATAGTTGCAAACTATTCCTATTTTTTACTCTATTACACTACAAGCAATAATTTGTGTTGTCAAAATCACCCAAGTAGATGGAAAGCTTAAGTAACAGAATAAAAATAAGGAGCTGTCAATTAAAAAAGTAAATATACCAAAATTTGTAAAAACTATTTACAAAGTAAAAAAATATATGTAAAATGAGATAGTAAAAAAGATGAAAAGTAAAATCATTTATATAGTACATTGAGTATTAAATAGAAGAAAACTGTTAAAATTAGTATTTAGCCGAAGAAAAAGTATATAAAAGTGCAAAAGAAGTAAAGGCTAATTACAATAATAACATAAGTACAAAAAGATAAAAATAAAAAGTTAAGGAGAGAAAATAAAAATGACAAAAGAAAAACAAAATAGTAATGGTATAACTTTAATAGCACTTGTAGTAACTATAGTGGTGCTACTAATATTAGCAGGAATAACCATAACTGCACTGTTCGGAGAAAATGGATTAATAGAAAGAGCCAAAATGGCAGACCAAAAAACACAAGAAGGGATACGAAATGATATATCAGCAATAAAAGGATTAGATGCACAAGTAGATGCAATAATAACAGGAA
>JBJFEZ010000054.1:0-27364 GCA_051891195.1 Clostridia bacterium | reverse complement strand
CTTTAATAATAAAAAATTTTGCGGAAGGGCCTTTTTATAATGAAGCAAAAGAAATGTATGATTTTAATAAATTAAATGGATACCCAACAATGGTATATGAATTAATAAAAGATATAGAATTTAAAAAGTAAGATATACATATCTAAAATAATCATTCAAAAGAAATAAAACAAAGAAAAAAACTAAAAGAAAGGGAATAAAACAAAACTAAAACTAATGGATGTCAATTTAGAATGGTATATCTTACTATACAAAAGTTAAAAGAAATTATTTGCAGTTATTGTTTCTTTCGTTATTATTGTTATTATTTCTTTCATTTTTATTGTTGTTATTATTTTTTTTATTGTTTTTATTATTTTGTTTATTTTGGTTTTCTGACATAAAAAGCACCTCCATTTCTTTATTTACTTTATTATTGTGAACAGAAATTCAAAAAAATATTCAAAAAAACAAAAAAGTATAGTATAATAAAGGAGAAAAAAATTAAAGGAAAAAGGGTTAAAATTCTTTTCCAAACAGATTTGTGACTTAGAAAAGGAATGTGAGTAAATATGAATAATATAGTAATTGGAATAGAAGGATATGTAGGAGCAGGAAAAAGTGCAATATGTAGAGAATTATTAAACAATATACCAAATAGTATTATTTTAGAAGGTGGAAACTTATATAGAGCAATAGTATATAGTTTATTAAAATCTGGATTAGATTTATCTGAATTAAAGCAAAATATGTTGCAAGTAGATATAAAATCTATAATGGATAAATTAAAAATTCAAATTGCAATAGAAAATAGGCAAACTGCAATATATGTAGATGGAAAAAAAATAGAAGAAGAAGATTTACAATCAGCAAATTCTTCTATAGCTGTTTCAGAAGTTGGAACTATAGCAAATAACGAAAGATTATATGCTTTTGGCAGAAACCTAATAGATAAATATAAACAACAATACAACATAATAGTTTCAGGAAGAGCCTTAATGGAAATATATCCAAACTTAGATTATCATTTTATGATTACCGCTTCTTTAGATGAACGCATTAAAAGAAAAAGCATACAATATAACAACAAAATAGACTTAGAAGAGCTAAAATTAAATATTCAAAAAAGAGATGAATTGCAAAAAAAAGCAGGTTATTATAAAATATATGATAAAACTATTTTAGTAGATGTAACTGATTGCAAAACAGTTCAAGACTCTACTAATAAAGTATTACAATTTATTGAATATACTAAAAATTAAAGGGGAAATTACTATGCCATATGTAAATAAAAAATTAAATGAATTTGAAAGCTATATAAGAGGAAAAAGAGTTGCAGTAATAGGTTTAGGAGTAAGCAACCTTCCTTTAATAGACTATTTCTATAGCTTAGGAGCAAATGCAGCATTTTTTGACAAGCGTTCTATTGATAAATTAGATAATGAGATTATAGAAAAAATACATAAATATAATTTTGATTTGTTTTTAGGAGAAGACAATTTGAAAAATTTACAAGGTTTTTCTATTATTTTTCGTTCTCCAAGCTGTAGACCTGATACTCCAGAAATTGTAGCAGAAGTACAAAAAGGTGCAATACTTACATCTGAAATAGAAATGTTAATGCAAACTTGCCCAGGAACAATTATTGGAATTACAGGTAGTGATGGTAAAACAACAACAACTAGTTTAATATATAATATTATAAAACAAAGCGGTAGAAACTGCTATTTAGGAGGAAATATAGGTTTTCCTCTATTTACTAAAGTAAACCAAATGACACCTGAAGATGTTGTTGTACTAGAACTTAGTAGTTTTCAGTTAATGGATATGCAGATTAGCCCACACATAGCTGTTATTACTAATATATCACCAAATCACTTAGATATTCATAAATCTTATGAAGAATACATAGACTCAAAGAAAAATATTTTTAAAAGCCAAAATAGTAATGATATTCTAATACTAAATTATGATAATGATATTACAAGGCAGTTAAAACAAGAAGCAAAAGGAAAAGTTGTATATTTTAGTAGAAAAGAAAAATTAGATGATGGAATTATTTATGATTGTGAAAAGATTAAAGAATGCAAAGATAAAGTTAGAAGACATATTTTAAGTGTAAAGGATATTCATTTAAGAGGGGTTCACAATTACGAAAATATATGTGCTGCAATAGCTGCAACATCTAGCTTGGTAGAACCAGAAATACAAGCTAAAGCTATACAAGAATTTAAAGGTGTAGAACATCGTTTAGAATTTGTAAGAGAAATTAATGGAGTAAAATGGTATAATGATTCAATAGGAACATCTCCAACAAGAACTATTGCAGGACTTAATTCGTTTAGTGAAAAAATTGTTTTAATAGCAGGAGGATATGACAAACATCTAGATTACACGCCTATAGCAAAGCCTATTGTAGACAATGTAAGTAAGCTTATACTAATGGGAGCTACTGCACCAAAAATAGAGGAGGCAGTTAAGATAAGTTTAGAAATGCAGAATAAACAAATGCCAATATATCATTGCAGTACTTTAAAAGAAACGGTACAAAAAGCATATGAAATAGCTAATTCAAATGAAATTGTGTTATTTTCACCAGCTAGTGCTAGCTTTGACTTGTTTAAAAATTTTGAAGATAGAGGAAATCAATTTAAAAATTTAGTTAATCAATTATAATACAGTTCTTAAATACAATGATGTTAAAAGAAATCACCAATGTGACATTAGTAATATAATACTTTTTTATCGCTCCAACCCCCAACTGCGAAGAAACCGCAATCGGATTGCTATCACAAAAATAAGTTACTATCCGTGCAATCCTTCAGCGGTTTCTAACTTGTCGGTCCCCACGAAACCACGCTCTAAAAAAGTATTATATTACTAATGTCACAAGAAGTAGCAACTTTAGCATTAATTATACTGTAACAATTTTTAAACTAATTACATATAATACACTAAATTTAAAAGGGAGGTATTATATGTATTACCAAAATTATGAAGATTATATGCGTCAAGTATTAGGCTATCCATCAAGTGATCCTAATATTTATGAAACATATGATTATACAGCTAACAGAGCATCTGAAAATACATACTATTCAAATCAATTATCAACAACTTTAACAGAAAATGAAATTCAAGCTTTATATCCTGATAGCTATAATACAATATATCCAATAGTGTGTAGAGTATGTGAAGCAAATACAGAGCCTATTACAAGAGAATCTGTTGAACGTCTTACTAATGAAGTATATAACTTAGTTGAAAGCAACGGAACTGTTGTAAATGTAAGGGTAGAAACCAAAAAAAACGATAATAGAGAAAGTAGTAGTAGTTCAAAATCAAGAAGTGAAATAAAGACAGATAATAATACTTCAAAAAGAACACCTATAAATAGCGAAAATAGAGAAATATCAATTCAAAAGCAAGAAACAAGACAATCTAATTTTCTATTAAGAGATTTAATTAGAATTTTAATATTGCAAAGATTGTTTGGAGGTGGGCATAGACCACATCGTCCAAGACCACCACGACCACCATTCCCAGGCGGACCAGGAAGACCACCATTTCCAGGTGGCAGACCGCCAATGGAACCAAGAATAGATAGAAATTATTTTGATTATTAAAAAATTTTAAAAGATATGCAAAAATATACTGCATATCTTTTTTATTTTTGTTCAAAATAATATTAAAAGCTTGAAAGTTTTTTCAAATAATAAATAGAAAGGATAAGATAGTATGAAAGTTAAAGATTGTATGTGTAACAATGTAGTATGTGCTGTACCATCTAGTACAGTACACGATTGTGCTGCTATGATGAGCAATAATCATATTGGATGTATTCCTGTATGTGATAATTCAAAAAATGTTGTTGGTTTAGTTACAGACCGTGATATTACATTAAGATGTGTTGCATGTAATAAAGACCCTAAAACTACACCTGTTAGTGAAATTATGACTTGTGAAGTATGTTGCTGTGATTCAGAAGCAGATATACAAGAGGCTGAGCGTCTAATGTCTGAAAATCAAGTAAAAAGAATTCCTATTATAGAAAACAATAAAATTGTAGGAATTCTAACTTTAGGTGATTTGTCTGCAAATGAACAAGTAAGTGATACTACTGTAACAAATACTTTAAATTGTATTTGTAAATGCAATAAGTATAATGCACAATAAAGCTTAGCCCCGTAAAGCGGGGCTAAAGCGCATAAATTAGCCATTTTAAACATAAAATAGAAGAAGAAGGGAAGATATACATATGATTATAGATATGAATTATTGGGGAAAAGTAATAAAAAATATATTTATACTAGCTTTATCTATTTTTGGCTTTTATTTAGGCTTTAAATTAGCTATATTTTACATACCTTTTTTAATAGCTTTTGTAATATCTTTAATATTAGAACCTTGTATTAGGTTTATTATGAGAAAAACTAAGTTAAAACGAAGAACTAGTTCAATAATTATATTTGTAATAGCCATATTAATTATTGCAGGAATGCTAATTTGGGTATCTATAACACTGGTATCAGAGGCATATAATTTACTTACTAATTTAAACGACTATATAGAACAAGCATATAGACTAGTACAAAATATTATTTCAAAAATTGATTTCAATAAATTACAAATACCTGATAATATTATGAGTACAATACAGGGTTCTGCAGTGGAATTTTTGGGAAATTTAACTAATTGGGCCAAAAATGCACTAACAAATGCAATTAATTTTCTTACATCAGTACCAACAATAGGGGTATATACTGTTGTTACTATATTATCTTTATATTTCATATGTGTAGATAAAGTCTATATGATAGATCAATTAGAGCATCATATGCCACAAACGTGGGTAAAGAAAATAGGGATGCATTTAAAAGAACTTACAAAATCTTTAGGTGCATATTTAAAAGCAGAGCTTATTTTAGTATTTATATCATTTATTATTTCACTAGTTGGATTATATATTTTCCATTTTATAGGACTAAATGTGCAATATCCTTTAATAATGGCTTTAATTATTGGTTTTATTGATTTACTACCAATTTTTGGTTCTGGAACTTTTATGATTCCATGGGCTATTATAACAGCGTGTACGGGAGATTACACTTTGGCTGTAAGCATTTTAGTTTTATGGGCTATTATGTCTGTTGTAAGACAATTAATAGAACCTAAAATTGTAAGTGGAAAAATAGGTATACATCCAATATTTACCCTAATTGCAATGTATACTGGTTTCAAATTTATGGGTGTAGCAGGAATGATTATAGGGCCAATATTGCTAATTGTTTTAAAAAATGTATTTGCTACTTTTATAGATAAAGGATTATTTAAATCTATATTTGAAAGATAACAATTAAAAAAGCTTGTTGTGAACAAGCTTTTTTAATTGTTGGTTACTTCTTATTAACTTTGCTGAATACAAATGCCATAATTACAATACATATGTAAAATATACTAGTTCCTACAAAGCTTGTTTGTACTAAAATGCAACAATGAAAAAAGTTAGATAATAGAAAATTGTTACTTAAAGAATACTCATGGTTGGTACAAATGACTCATCAGGAGGGTAAACATATTCATCAGAAGGTTTATCAATTCTTTGTATTTTTTCAACTTTAACAATAGGCATATCTCCGTGATAGCTACCTTTAGTAATTTTACCTTCAACTTCAATCCAAGTACAATCTTCATATTGTTTTATATCTTCACATTCACATAAAAAGCCAACAACAACAGTTTGAAAATCAGAAGAAATAACCATATCTCTGGCTAATACAAACTGATTTTGATTAAAATCTATCATTCTATATATATAACCAGAAAACTTTATTTGTAGGCCAATATATTCATCTATATTATTATGAACAGTTTGTAAAACATTAGTATAATTAGCAGTAGTTAGTTCTTGAACTTCAGGAGAGCTTATATTATCATTTGTTTTAAAAAAATTATTTCCTAAAATACGGTATATAACAATAATTGTTATTATAATTATAATTGCAAATAAAATACCTAAAAATATTTTACCTAATTTACTTCCATTTACCTTTAAATTACAAATAAACATTTTTAATCCATCCTTTACATATCTAATTACTAAAATGTATGAAAATAAAAGAAGAGATATTCTATTTAAGCTACAAAAATTTCTATTAATACCATATTTTTCTTGCGATTTTTACATAAAAGTGATATAGTATGATAGTATAATAATTTGGAAAGGAAAAGAACAATGGGATTATTTAAAACATATAGCCAAAAAGAAGTTAAAAGAATAAAACCAATAGTAGAAAAAATAAATAGTTTAGAGCCTGAAATTGAAAAATTATCAGATGAAAACTTAAGAAACAAAACAGCAGAATTTAAAAAGAGAGTACAAGAAGGAGAAACTCTAGATAGTATTCTTCCAGAAGCTTTTGCTGTTGTAAGAGAGGCATCAAAAAGAGTGTTAGGAATGAGACACTTTGATGTTCAATTAATAGGTGGAATTATATTGCACCAAGGAAGAATAGCAGAAATGAAAACAGGTGAAGGTAAAACTCTTGTTGCAACATTGCCAGTATATTTAAATGCTTTAACAGGAAAAGGAGTTCACGTTGTTACAGTTAATGATTATTTAGCAAAAAGAGATAGTGAATGGATGGGAAAAGTATATAAATTCTTAGGCTTAACAGTTGGGCTAGTTATTAGTGGAATGAATCCAGAATTAAAAAGAGCTGCATATAATGCAGATGTAACATATGGTACTAATAATGAATTTGGTTTTGACTACTTAAGAGATAATATGGTTATATACAAAGAACAATTAGTTCAAAGAGAATTAAACTATGCTATAGTTGACGAAATTGATAGTATTTTAATAGATGAAGCTCGTACACCTTTAATTATATCAGGACGTGGAGCACAATCATCAGACTTATATAAAAAAGCTAACGACTTTGTAACAAAACTAACACCAAAAGTTATAGTAGAAGAAGATATAAAAAATGAAGAACAAGCAGAAGACAACGAAAACTATGACTATATAGTAGACTTAAAAGCAAAATCCGCTTCACTAACACAAAAAGGTATTCAAAAGGCTGAAAGAGAATTTAACTTAGAAAACTTTAATGATATTGAAAACTCTGAATTAGTACATAATATTAACCAAGCATTACGTGCACACGGAATTATGAAAAAAGATATAGACTATATTGTTAAAGATGGCGAAGTTCTTATAGTAGATGAATTTACAGGAAGAATTATGTATGGTAGAAGATACAATAATGGACTTCATCAAGCTATTGAAGCAAAAGAACACGTAAAAATTGCAGATGAATCTAAAACATTAGCAACAATTACATTCCAAAACTACTTTAGAATGTATGATAAACTTGCAGGAATGACTGGTACTGCTATGACAGAAGAAGCAGAATTTGAAGAAATATATAAATTAGACGTAATTGAAATACCAACAAACAAAGAAATGGTACGTCAAGATCATCACGATATTATATATAAAAATGAAAACGCAAAGTTCAGAGCAGTTATAGAAGATATTAAAAAAAGCTATGAAAAAGGGCAACCTGTACTAGTTGGTACTGTTTCTATAGAAAAATCTGAAAAGCTAAGCAATATGCTAAAAAAAGAAGGAATTAAGCATCAAGTATTAAATGCTAAATTCCACGAAAAAGAAGCTGAAATTATAGCACAAGCAGGAAAGTTTGGAGCTGTTACAATAGCTACAAATATGGCAGGACGTGGAACTGATATTATGCTTGGTGGTAACAGTGAATATTTAGCAAAACAAGAAATGAGAAAACTTGGTTATACAGATGAACAAATTGAGCAAGCAACAGCGTTTAACGAAACCTCAGATGAAGCTATATTAACTTCAAGAAAGAAATTTAAAGAATTAAAAGACAAATTTGACAATGAAATTAAAGATGAAAAACAAAAAGTAATAGATGCCGGTGGTTTAAAAATTATTGGTACAGAAAGACACGAGTCTAGAAGAATTGACAATCAGCTTCGTGGACGTAGTGGTCGTCAAGGAGATGTAGGTGAATCAAGATTCTATATAGGATTAGATGACGACTTAATGAAAATTTTTGGTGGAGATATGATTACAAGAGTTTATGATACTCTTGGAGCAGATGAAGATATGCCTATTGAAGCCAAAATAATATCTAATGCTGTAGAAAACGCTCAAAAGAAAGTAGAAGGTAGAAACTTTAGTATTCGTAAAAATGTACTTTCTTATGATGATGTTATGAATGTACAAAGAGGTATTATTTATGATGAAAGAAGAAAAGTGCTAAATGGAGAAAACTTAAAAGAGCATATTACTAAAATGATGTATTCTTTAGCAGAACAAACAGTAAATGAGTATTTATCAGATGCTGATAATATGAATATAGAAGGATTTGCGCAAGATATTAAAGAAATATATGGAATTTCAGACTTAGACTCTCTTCATAAAGACAAAATTAAAATAAATGATGTAACTGAAGAATTAGAAACCAAGATTAATAACATTTATGAAGAAAAAGAAAAGATTATTGGCGAAACTAATATGAGAGAACTTGAAAGAGTTATTATGCTAAAAATAGTTGATGAAAGATGGATGGACCATATAGATGCAATGGATGAACTAAAAGACGGGATTGGACTTCAAGCATATGGGCAAAAAGACCCTGTTGTTCAATATAGAATTGAAGGTTTTGATATGTTTGAGCAAATGAATTTAGACATACAAACTGATGTTGTAAAATTCTTAATGAATGCAAGAAAAAGAGAAGGAGAAGTTCAAAGAACGTCTTCAATAAAAATTACAGGAGAAGGACTAGACAACACTGTTTCAAAGGAATTAGGAGGAAATGTTCCAAGAACAACAAATTCAAATACTCCAATAGTAAACGAAGGACCAAAAGTTGGCAGAAATGATCCTTGTCCATGTGGTTCGGGTAAAAAATACAAACAATGCTGTGGGAAGTAGGTAATATCAATACTCAGTAATGGTCGGAAGAATTTTTTAGAGAAATTACAAAAGAACTCAAAGAATCTAGATAAAGGTAAAAAGGTGAGTTTATGAAAAAGAAAAATATTTTAATTATAACAATAATTGTATTATTAGTAATATTGTTATTTCCAATTCCAATGAAACTAAAAGATGGTGGAAGTATTGAATTTAAAGCACTATTATATAGTGTTACAAAATATCATAAATTAACTCCAGCAAATGCAGAAAAAGAATATATTGATGGTATAGGAATTAAAATATTAGGAATGGAGATTATTAATACTACTAATAAATATGATACAGAATATACCGAATATAGCAGTTTTGTGGGTACAGTATTAGAAGAAACAACAAAATATATGATAGTAGAGCCAAATGAAGATGAAGAAGAAAGAAAATCATCAGATAAAATTGTAGTTAATTATGGCACTGATCATATAGACTATTTATACGGAGTTGGAAGAAAAGTTATAATTAATTATTCTGGCGGTATAATGGAAAGTTATCCTGCACAAATAAATACGGATAATATTTTAATAAATGGATATGAAGATTTTACATTAACGGTAGAAACAACTGTTAATAAAGGAAAGAAAAAAATATTAAATAACACAGAACTATATAAAAATAATTCAGATTATAACTTATACTATTATGGATTAAGCAAAGTAAATATTACTGTAGATAATAAGACAATGTCATTAGAAGATGCGTTAAGAAGCGGAAAGATTACTTTAGATGGATTAATTACGAAAGCAAATAAAGATTTCCCAGAAGCTATTTCTTATGACGATGGTGGCAGTATGGAATATCATTATGAAAATTATACAATAATAAAATTACATAAACTTGATGGAAACAGAGATGTATATATAGGAGCGAAAGACATGACTATACATAATACAATATAAAATAAAAATTCCCCGGCTTAGCCTGGGAATTTTTTATTTCTTTTATTGGCTATGAGGTAGTTTTTTATAAATTATACTATTATTATTTCTTAAAATTGGAAAATTATACTTTTAGTAACTTGCTTGTAACTTTGCTCTGCTATACTTAATAAAAAGTAAAAGTGGAGGTAGTAAAATGAAAATTTTTAAGAAAATAATATTAATGATAATTATAGTAGCAATTAGTGTTAGCTTAATATTTATATATGGCGGATATAGTATGTATAAAGAGGCTTTAAAGGAAATACCTCTTACAGAAAAAGTAAAAACTATACAAGAAAAAGAAAATTATACTAAAATACAAGAAGTACCACAAATATATATAAATGCAGTTATATCAGTGGAAGATCACAGATTTTATAAGCATAATGGAATAGATATAATTGCAATAGGTAGAGCTTTTATAAATGATATTAAATCAATGAGTTTTGTAGAAGGTGGAAGTACCATTACACAACAACTATCTAAAAACATATACTTTACACAAGAAAAGAAAATTAAAAGGAAAATTGCAGAAGTATTTATGGCTTTTGAAATAGAAAAAAACTATGAAAAAGATGAAATATTAGAATTGTACTTAAATACAAGTTATTATGGAGATGGATATTATACAGTAAAAGAAGCTGCCAATGGGTATTTTAACAAAAAATCAAATGAAATGACAGACTACGAATGTATATTATTAGCAGGAATACCAAATGCACCTTCAGTATATTCTCTTACAAAAAATCCAGAACTTGCAAAACAAAGACAAAAGCAAGTAATGAATAAAATGATAGAATATGAATTTTTAACACAAGAACAAGCAGACCAAATATTAAAACAAAATAAATAGTGCTAATAGCGGGATATAAACTAATTGTAATATCACATAAAAAATATATAGTAACTAGAATAATAATCAGTCTATTATAATATTTTTAATATAAAGGTGATTAAATGAGAGTATTTATAATCCATAAGAAAAAAGCACTGATGAATTTTAGTATTATATTAGTAATTATTATTATTTGTATTTTATATATAACAATAAAATCTTCTAAAGTATCTGCAATAGAGTTATCTTGTAATAGTATAATATCAGATGAGTTTAAAAGTAAAATAAGTAATCTTACAAATGGAAAAGAAAAAATTGCCTATTTAACTTTTGATGATGGACCAAACATTTTAGTTACACCAAAAATTTTAGACATTTTAAAAGAGGAAGATATAAAAGCCACTTTTTTTGTAATAGGTAAATATGTGGAAGAACATCCAGAGATAGTAAAGCGAGCTTATGAAGAAGGACATTATATAGCAAACCACGGATATGATCACAATAATGCTACTTTATATAAGAGTAAAGAAAGCTTTATAAATGAAATTAAAAAAACAGAAATAGCAATAGGTAAAGCTATTGGAATAGATAATTATTGTTCTTATGTATTTAGGTTTCCTAATGGATATATGTCCAAACCTAATAAAGCCAAAAAGCAAGAAGCAGCTAAACTGCTTTCAAAAATGAATTATAGTTACATTGATTGGAATTGCTTAAATAATGATTCTATAAAAAAATATACAAAAGAGCAACTATTAAATAATTTGAAGAAATCTTCAAAAAATAAAAATACGTTAGTTGTTTTAATGCACGACACAAAAGATGTTAGTGATAGTTCAACTGTTTTAAAAGATTCTATTGCTTATTTAAAATCTAAAGGATATAAGTTTGAAAACTTTTATGATTTATTAGAAAACAAAATGATAAGTTTTTAATTATAAAAATTTATCATTTTGTTTTAATTTTTACTATATTCAATAATTTTTCAATGTTTGAGTATTATAATAAACAAAATTCAAAGAAAGGAGATTGATATGTCTGAATTTTTTAGAAGAATTGAAAAGAAATATATTATAACTAGAGAGCAATATTTGATATTAAAAGATATTCTAAAAAACAAAATGATAGAAGATGAACATGGCAAAAGTACAATTTGTAATATCTATTTTGATACAGATCAGTTTGAATTAATAAGGCATTCTATTACAAAGCCAATTTACAAAGATAAAGTAAGATTACGAAGCTATAATATACCATCTAATGATAGTACAGTTTATTTAGAAATAAAAAGAAAATATACAGGTGTAGTAAGTAAAAGAAGAATTGAAATGAAATTAAATGAATTTTATGAATATATGAATAATAAAAGTTCATTTGCAGAAGGAAATCAAGTAAAAAAGGAATTATTATATTATTTTGAATTTTATAATTTGAAACAAAAAATGTTTATTTCATATTATAGAAGAGCCTATTATGATAATGAAAATAGAGATTTTAGAATTACATTTGATAGTAATATTTTAGCCAGAAATTATGATTTAGCGCTAGAAAAAGGAAACTATGGGACTAATATTTTAGAAAAAAATTATTATATTATGGAAATAAAGACATTAGGAGCAATGCCAATTTGGCTTGTTAAAGTATTAGATGAATTAAAAATATGTCCATCTAGTTTTTCAAAATATGGCAAAGCATATACACAATTAATTTTA
The DNA here is from genome assembly GCA_051891195.1 of Clostridia bacterium. Taxonomy (GTDB): domain Bacteria; phylum Bacillota; class Clostridia; order TANB77; family CAG-508; genus CAG-273. Next base: position 14,902 of record JBJFEZ010000054.1, on the reverse strand, counting down.
AATAAAAACTATACATCAACAAAATGTGCAGTTTAAAAGAGGAGGAAATAAATTATGTTAGAAAGTATTTTTAGCGAAGCAACACAAGCTTCAATTAGCCTAGAAAGCTGCTTAATTTGTATAGCAGTTTCAATTATATTAGGAGCAGTAATAAGTTTTACACATAAAATTACAACTAAAACAACACCAAACTTTTTATTAACATTAGCTGTTTTACCAATATTAGTACAAGTGGTTATATTTTTAGTAAATGGAAATTTAGGTACTGCATTTGCAGTAGCTGGAGCTTTTAGTTTAGTTAGATTTAGAAGTATGCCTGGTAATTCAAAAGAAATTGTAAGCGTATTTTGGGCAATGGCCGTTGGTCTTGGTCTTGGAATGGGATATGTATTATATACATCTTTAATTACTATTATAGTTGCAATTCTGATTATTCTTGTAAGTAAAATAGTAAAGAAAACTCAAAATGTATCAGAGAAAAAATTAAAAATAGTAATACCTGAAAACTTAGATTATGAAAATGTATTTGATGATATATTAAAAAAATATACAAATAAAGCAGAACTTTTAAAAGTAAAAACAACCAATATGGGAAGTATGTATGAATTGGTTTATATAGTAAGTATGAATACAAACTTAAAGGAAAAAGATTTTTTAGATGAAATAAGATGTAGAAATGGAAATATGTTAGTTATGCTTGAAAGACAAGAAATGAGCGAGGTAGAATTATAATGAATAATAAAATAAAGAATGATAGAATACTAAAAATTTTTATAAGTTTATTAGTATTAATATTAATAGGATTTTTGGTTATAATTTATTTTTATCAAAATTCAGATAATCAAATTTTAGAATATGTACCAATAGACACTGAAGCTACAAATTTAACTGTTGAATACAAAACGGAAGAACTTACAGGAGAATGGTCAGAATATGTTGCTAAGGTAAATTTATCTGATTCAAAAACAATTATAGAAGGAAAAGGCGTAACAGCTACAGAAAATATAATAACAATTAATTCAGCTGGAACATATTACATAACAGGAAGTATATCAGATGGAAATATTATAATTGAAGCAAATAAAAATGATGAAGTTCAAATAGTATTAGATAATGCATCAATTACTAGTAAATATACAGCACCAATAAATGCTAAAGAATGTAGCAAATTAACAATTACTTTGGCTGACAATTCTGAAAATACTATAACTGACAGTGAGACATGCACTATATTTACAGATACTGAAAAATCGGAGCCCGATGGAACTATATTTACAAAGACAGATCTAGTTATTAATGGAAATGGAAAATTAATTGTAAATGCTAATTATTTAGATGGAATAGTAAGTAAAGATGGATTAAAAATTATAAATAGTAACATAAAAATAAATGCCAAAGATGATGGCATTAGAGGTAAAGATTATGTTGCTATAAATAATGCAAACATAGATATTACTTCTAAAGGAGATGGAATAAAATCTACAAATACTGAAGACACTGAATTAGGCTATATTGCATTAGAGGGAGGAACAATTAATATTAATTCTGAATCTGATGGAATACAGGCAGAAACTATACTAAATATATCATCAAGTGCAACAATTAATATAACTACAATTGGAGAAGTAGCTTCTTCAAATAATATTAATAATGGGTTTAATCGTGGTGGCTATAAAGGAGAATATATTACTCAAAATTCAAGTACTACAGAGGACTCAAAAAGTAGTAAGGGCTTAAAAGCTGGAAGTGAAATAACAATTAATAATGGAAATATAGAAATTAATAGTACAGATGACAGTATACATTCAAATGGAATAATTGTAATAAATAATGGAACTATAAAAGTATCTAGTGGAGATGATGGAATACACGCAGATACAAATATTGCAATAAATGGAGGAAATATAAATATTATAAAAAGCTATGAAGGAATAGAAAGTGCATACATAGAAATAGATGGAGGCACAATATCAGTAGTTTCTTCAGATGATGGAATAAATGTTGCAGGAGGAAATGATAGTTCATCTATGAGTGGAAGACAAGGTCAAAATAGTTTTAGCCAAGTACAATCTTCTGATAGAAAATTAGTTATTAACAATGGAGATTTATTTGTAAACGCTAGTGGAGATGGACTAGATTCTAATGGTTCAATGTATATAAATGGAGGAAATATTACCGTTGCAGGACCAACATCTACAGGAAATGGAGCATTGGATTATGACGGGGAGTGTATTATTACAGGTGGAAATTTAATAGTTTACGGCTCTTATGGTATGTGGCAAAATCCATCAAGCACTTCAACACAATATGTTTTAACATTTCAAACCTCAGGTAATTCAGGAGATTTAGTTTCATTAAAAAATAATTCAGGTACAGAAATAACTTCTTTTAAAACCGAAAAAGCATATGGAGGAATTACAATTTCAAATGCAAATATTAAAAAAGGAAATACTTATACTTTGTATGTAAACGGTACAAGTGTTGGAAGCTTAGAAGCAAACAGTATAATTACATCAAATGCTTCTTCAGCTGGTAGAGAAATGCAACCAAATAAAGGAGAAAAACCAAGAATAGGTTTTTAGAGCAAATATCATTACATAGAGATATAGATTAGTTGTTTAAAACTAATCCATATCTTTTTTAAAGTTTTTATACAGTAACTTAGTTGTAACTTTGAGTGTTATATAATCTAACTATAAAAGGAGGATAATAATTTTATGGAAATTTTAAAAGTAGAAAATCTAACCAAAATTTATGGAAAAGATACAACTAAAGTTGTAGCACTAGATAATGTTTCGTTTTCAGTAAACAAAGGGGAATTTGTTGCAATAGTAGGTGCTTCTGGAAGCGGAAAATCTACATTATTACATTTAATTGGAGGAGTAGACAGACCTACAAGTGGTAAAGTTTATATAGATGGAAAAGATATATTTAGTTTAAATGATGATAAACTTGCCATATTTAGAAGAAGGCAAGTAGGTTTAATATATCAGTTTTATAACTTAATACCAATATTAAACGTAGAAGAAAATATAACACTACCTTTATCTCTTGATAATAGAGAAGTAAACAAAAAAGAATTAGATGAAATGCTAAGGTTATTAGGACTTGAAAATAGAAAAAATCATCTTCCAAATGAATTATCTGGTGGTCAACAGCAAAGAACCAGTATAGGAAGAGCATTAATTACTAATCCCAGCATTATTTTAGCAGATGAACCAACAGGAAACCTTGATTCTAAATCAAGTGATGAAATAGTTGCACTATTAAAAAAATCTAACAAAGAATTAGATAAAACAATTATTATAATTACACATAATATGGAAATTGCAAAATGCGCTGATAGAATTATTAAAATTGAAGATGGAAAAATTGTTAAGGGGGTATAAAATATGAACTTACTTAACAAATTAACTATAAAAAATTTAAAATTAAATAAAAAGAGAACTATTGTAACTATTATTGGAATAATATTATCAGTGGCACTTATTACAGCAGTTGCTTCAATATATTCAAGTGGTATTGCCTCTTTAATAGAATTTGAAACATATGAAAAAGGAAATTTTCATTATGCATTTTATGATGTACCATCAAGTGAATTAGGTACATTTGAGAATAATAGAAAAATAGAGGAATTATATTTAACAAAACATATGGGCTATGCAAAATTAGAAGAATCCAAAAACGAAAACAAGCCATATGCTCATATAATGGCTTTTACACAAAAGGCATTAAAAAATTTATCTGTACAATTAATTGATGGAAAGTTACCTCAAAATGAAAATGAAATAGTTATACCAAGTCATTTGAGAACAAATGGAAGAGTAATATTAAATGTTGGTGATAAAATTACATTAAACGTGGGCACTAGGGTTAGTGATGGAGAAGAACTAAATCAAAATAATCCATTTTATACAGAAAATAAAGAAGAAATAATAAATACAACTCAAAAAACATATAGAATTGTTGGAATTATTGAAAGACCTGCAACTAATATAGAAGACTATTATGCACCAGGATATACTTTTATAACATATCTGAATGAAGAAAACATATCTGGTAATATAGACATATATACCCGATATACAAAAGAAGGGTTAAAAGAACAATATAAGATAACTGCAAATATTTTGGGTATAAATGAAGAGTTGTTTGAAAAAGCAAACAACGAACAACTATTTTCAGAAGATGAATTAGACGAATATAGGCAAGAAATAAGTAAAGCAAAATATAATATAAATGTTAATACTTACTTAATCTATTTAGAAACTAATCCTTTAGAAATTAGTGCTACTGCTAGTTTGGGTGTTGTAGCATTTATAGTATGTTTAATAATAGTATTTACATCCGTATTTTGTATAAAAAATAGCTTTGATATTTCAATTACTGAAAAAACCAAACAATATGGAATGTTAAGAAGTGTTGGAGCAACCAAAAAGCAAATTAGAAAAAATGTATTTTACGAAGCTTTTATATTAGGAATAATAGGTATTCCTTTAGGTATTTTACTAGGAATTATTGCTTCATATATTTTAATAATAATAAGTAATATATTTTTAGAAAATATGATGGGAAATTTGAAGCTTAAGTTTGTATTATCTTGGATAGCAGTATTATTCTCTATAATATTAGGTATAATAACTATTTATTTATCAGCAATACGTAGTGCAAAAAGAGCATCTAAAATATCTCCTATTGATTCTATACGTAATAGTGCAAATATAAAAATAAAACCTAAAAAATTAAAAAGTCCTAAAATAATAAATTCTTTATTTGGTATAGGTGGAAATATTTCGTACAAAAATTTAAAAAGAAATAAAAAGAAATATCGTACTACTGTTATATCAATAATAATATCCGTATCAATTTTTATTGCGTTATCTTCATTTGTAGACCTTGCTTTTTTAGCTGTAAGAAGTGAAATAGAATCAACTGATTTTAACATTTCCCTTTATACTAGTCCAGGGGTAGATAATACTTTTTATAATAAAGTTATAGATACAACAAAATTAGAAAATATAGAAGAATATAGTATATTAAGACAAACCGGATATGAAATAAAAAATCCTAAATATTCTCAAGAATATGAAAATAAAACAAATGATAAAGAAATGCTTAATGGATATATAAATATATATTCTGTTGGAGAAAATTCATTTAAAAACTTTGTTAAAAAACTAGGTCTAAATTACGAAAGTGTAAAAGATAAAGCATTTTTAATTGATAATCAAAGATTTGGAGAATATAATAAAGAAAAAAATAAAGTAGTATACTCAAATATTAGAGAATTTGCTTATAATAAGGGAGAAAAATTATTAGGAAAAGCAACATCAGGAGATGACCAAGTTTTTGAAATAGAAATTGCTTATGTTACAGAAGAAAAACCATTTGGGTTATCTTATATTGATGATACAATGTTAATTATAAGTGATGAATTGTTTAATGAAAAATTTGTTAATGGTAATAATGAACGAGACGTACATGTATATTATAAATCTTCTAATCCAGATAAATTACAAGATGATATTGAAGAATATTTAAAAGAATATGATATTTCTATAAACAATATGAATGAAAATGTAAAAATGCAAGAGAACTTATTTACTTTAGTTGCAATATTTTTATACGGATTTATTATAGTAATTTCTTTAATTGGGGTAACTAATATATTTAATACTATAACAACTAATATGCAACTTCGCAAGCAAGAGTTTGCTATGCTTAAATCAGTAGGTATGACTAAAAAAGAGTTTAGTAGAATGATAAGACTTGAAAGTATATTTATGGGGCTTAAATCATTAATATTTGGTTTACCAATAGGAATTGCTTTATCATATTTAATATATCACTTCTTGGCAAAAGATTCTGGTATAGCTTATCCAATTCCTTTTGGTGCAATAATTATTGCAGTAGTTACTGTGTTTATTCTTATAACTTGTATAATGAAATATTCAATGAATAAAATAAATAAACAAAATACTATTGAAACAATTAGAAATGAAAATATTTAATTTACAAAAGGGCGTTTACGCCCTTTTAAAATATGTTATAATATAGTGAAAGAAGGGATAATAAATATGAATATTTTATTAGTAGAAGATAATTTAAGTATTATTAAAGGATTAACATATTCTTTTCAAAAAAATAACTACAATTTAACATATAAAACTTCTGTAGATGAAACTTTAAAATATGTAAAGAATAGTCCTAAAATTGATTTGGCTATTTTAGACATAACATTGCCAGATGGTAATGGATTTGAATTGTTTGAAAATTATATTAAAAAATTAAACATTCCAACAATATTTTTAACAGCAAAAGATGAAGAAGATAATATTGTAAAAGGACTAAACATAGGTGCAGAGGATTATATTACCAAACCATTTTCAACAAAGGAATTACTTGCTAGAATAAACAAAATATTATTACGTTCAAAAAAACAAAGTGTTATAACAATAAAAGATATTAAATTTGATATGGATAAAATGATAGTTTATAAAAATGAAAATAAAATTGACTTTACAAGCCTTGAAATCAAACTACTTAATTTACTATTTCTAAATATAAATAAAGTAGTAACTAGAGCTACTATATTAGATAAAATTTGGGAATGGACTGGAAACGATGTAGACGACCATACTGTTACGGTATATTTTAAAAGAATTAGAGAAAAATTAGGAACAGATATAATAAATACAGTAAAGGGAATAGGGTATAGAATAGATGGAGAATAAAATAAAATTAAAAAAATATTTAATAATAACTTTTGTTATATCTCTAATTTTATTAATTCTGTTCCTAATAATAAATGTATATGAATATAGTACATATACTAAAAATTTTAATAAAAAAATAAATTCAATAATTTTAAAAGTAAAAGAAAAATATCCAAATGTCACAAATGAAGAGATTATGCAAATAATTAATAATAATTCTACAGAAGAATCTATTTTTAAAGAATATGGAATTTATATAGAAAAAGATTCTTTACTACTTGAAAACGACAATAGTTACCAAAAGTTTTTAACATTAAACATAGTGTTTTTTATATCAACAATTTTAATACTATTATTTTTGTTTTTAAAGTATGATAATAACAAGAACAAAGAAATAAGTAATATAACAAAATATATTGAAGAAATTAACAAGAAAAATTATACTTTGCATATTGATGAAATATCAGAAGATGAATTATCAATTTTAAAAAATGAAATATATAAAACTACAATTACATTAAAAGAAAATGCAGAAAACTCTTTAAAAGATAAAAAAGAATTAAAAAAATCATTAGAAGATATTTCACATCAATTAAAAACACCATTAACATCAATTTTAGTTATGTTAGACAATATAATAGACAATCCTGATATGGATATTCAAACAAGAGAAGAATTTGCTAGAGATATAAAAAGAGAAGTTACAAATATTAACTTTTTAGTACAAGCAATATTAAAACTTTCCAAATTTGATGTTAATGCAATTCATTTTATACAAGAAAGCAGACTACTAAAAGACATTGTAGATGAATCAACAAAAAAAGTTTCTACTTTATGTGATTTAAAAAATATTACTATAGACATCAAAGGAAATAAACAAGCCTGCATTAAATGTGATTTTATGTGGCAGGTAGAAGCTATTACTAATATAATTAAAAATTGTATAGAACATTCTAAAGAAAACAACAAGATTATTGTAGAATATGAACAGAACAACGCTTATTCAAGCATTATAATTCAAGACTTTGGAGAAGGCATTGATTCAAAAGACCTTCCTCATATATTTGAAAGATTTTATAAAGGTAAAAATGCATCATCAGATAGTGTGGGAATAGGTTTAGCACTATCTAAAGCTATTATTGAAAAAGATAATGGAACTATTAATGTTGAATCTAATACAAACGGAACAAAATTTATAATTAAGTATTATAAATACTAATTTACATTTGCAATTTGTTAATTGTTCTATTATAATATAACCAAGTATATTAAACGGAGATATTAAGATTATGAATATATTAATAATTTGCAGTAAGAAATTTTATACACAAATAGAAAAAATAAAAAAAGAACTAGAAAAAGCTAACCATAATATATATTTACCAAACTGTTATGATGATCCATCAACAGAGGAAAGAATGAAAAATAATGTTATTTGATGAAATAGAAGGTTTCGCACCTATAATATTAAATGGAGATTTAAGCAAGATTAAATAATAACCATAATTTAAAGGAGAAACTATGAAAAACGAAATTTACATAGGAGACAACTATGAAGTTTTAACCAATAAGGCTTTTAGAGCTAAATACATAAATAAAATAAAGCTAATTTATATAGACCCTCCATACAATACTTTAAACAAAAAATCTTATAAAGATAAAACAGATAGTGATTATTGGGCTGAATTTATGGAATGCAGATTAGATGCTTCTAAAGATTTATTAAAAGAAGATGGAGCAATTTTTATTAGCATTGACGACAATGAATTTGCATCTTTAAGAATTATTTGTGATAAAATTTTTGGTAAAGAAAACTTTGTAGGAACATTTATAACTCAACAGGCTCAAAGAAGTAATGCAAAATATATTAATACAGTACACGAATATATAATTTGCTTTGCTAAAAATAAGAAGAAACTTCAACAATTCCAAGTAAATAGAATGGAAATTCCTGAAGATTACAAAATGATTACTAAACTAAAAGTAGAAGTAAAAAAAATATGTGATACAAAAGGATATGAAGTAGCAAACAAAGAAATGAAAAATATAGTAAAAAACTATTGCGAAGAATATAACATTTCTTGGTTAAAAAATTATTCAAATGTAGATGAAAATGGAAGAATTTATTTTGCAGTTGATTTATCTACACCTAGTAATCCACGAGAAGTAAATATTCCTGAAATAGGTTTAAAACTAGCCCCATTACCAACAAGAGGATGGATAAGTGACAAAAGATTTATAGAATTATTCAATAAAAAAAGATTATGCTTTAAAGGTGATAGACCATATTCAAAACTATATATAGAAGAAGCTATGGATAACGCACCATCTATTTTAAAATTCTATTCACGTCACGGAACAAATGACTTAAAAAAACTGGGATTAAACAATTTATTTGATACTCCAAAACCTGTAGAATTAATTAAGTTTTTAATTAGAATTTCTACTAAACCCCAAGACATTATTTTAGACTACTTTGCAGGTTCTGGAACAACTGCACAAGCAGTTTATGAATTAAATAAAGAAGAAAATAGAAAGAATAGTTATGTTTTAGTACAAATAGATGAGCAAATAGACCCAAAAACATCGGTTTATAAAAAATGTAAAGAACTTAAAATACAACCAAGTATGAAAAACATATTAAAATGTAGAATAAACACTTTTTTAGAAAAACAAAATATAAAAAAAGATTATACTATATATGAAGAAATGGAAGAAATAAAAAATGAATGATGAAGATTTAAAATTGTTTGGAAAAGGTAATTACAAAGATGTTGACCAAAGCTTTATGGAAGAAGGAAAAACAGTTTTACAAGAATTACAAAGAGTACAAGAAAAATATGATAAACTTGATACAGATACTTTTATCAATGAACTTAGAGACTCAATAGCAGGATATACACTAGGTTTTAATTTAGTTAATATAGAAAAACACGGTTTTGATTGTAAGAAGGATAGTAAAAACTTGTATTTAGAAGTTAAATCAGCAAGTTTTTCTTCAGAATCTTGGCAAGCAACATTTAATGATACAACATTAGAAAAAGCAGAAGCATTTAAAGATAAAAAAGTATTTTTAGCTTTAGCAGTATGGAAAGGTGCAAGTGATTTACTGTTTATTTGTTATGGTCAAAACAAAAAAATAGGAGAATATTTAGAACATAAGGTAAAATGGTTTAAACTCGGAAAAACTGTTAGAAGCACACAATCTATAGCTATATCAAAATTAGTATTTGATTATGGATTTAATATATTAGCAGTTAATAGGACAAAAAGAGAAGTACTCAATTTACTTAAAGCTAAAAATAGTAAATTTAAAAAATTGAATGAAGACGATATTATAAGTATTGAAGAATATAATGGATTAAAAGCAAAGGATGTGATGAAATGCTAGACTTAGAAGAAAATTTTAAGAGTTTACAAGAATTAAAAAAACGTTTAGAACAAATAGGTGATTCACTTTGATGTAAATAGCAAAGAACAGCAATTAAAAGAACTGGAACAGTTAACAATGAAAAATGACTTTTGGGATGATGTTAATAACAGTTCTAAAGTTTTAAAACAAATAAATAACTTAAAATCTAAATTAGAAGGATTTAAAAAGCTAAATGTACAGATTAACAATTTAATTGAAATGAATAGTCTTTTACAACTAGAAGCAGATGAAGATTTATCTAAAGAGCTACTTAAATCCACTTCTATTTTAGAAAAAGACATAGAAAAGTTAGAGATAACAACACTTTTATCAGGCAAGTACGATAGTAACAATGCTATTTTAACTATTCACCCAGGAGCAGGTGGAACAGAGGCTCAGGATTGGGCAGAAATGCTTTACAGAATGTATACAAGATGGGCAAATGATAATGGATATGAAATAAAAGAGCTTGACTATCTTGAAGGAGACGAAGCCGGCTTAAAAAGTGTTACATTTAGTGTAAATGGAGAATACGCATATGGTTATCTTAAAGGTGAAATGGGAGTACATCGTTTAGTTAGAATTTCTCCGTTTGATGCTGGCGGAAGAAGACATACTTCGTTTGCTTCTATAGAAGTTTTACCAGAAATAACAGAAGACATTGAAATAGAAATTAACCCAGACGACTTAAGAATTGACACATATCGAGCTTCAGGTGCAGGAGGGCAACACATTAATAAAACATCTTCTGCTATTAGAATTACGCATATTCCTACAAATATAGTAGTTGCTTGTCAATCAGAACGTTCTCAAATACAAAACAGGGAAACTGCAATGAAAATGCTAAAATCTAAATTGTTAAATTTAAAAGAAAAGGAACAAAAAGATACTATTGATGAATTAAAAGGAATACAAATGGATATTGCTTGGGGAAGTCAAATACGTTCATATGTATTTTGCCCATATACTTTAGTAAAAGATCACAGGACAAATTATGAAGTAGGAAATGTGCAAGCAGTAATGGATGGAGACCTAAATGGTTTTATTGATAGCTATTTAAAATTTAATTTAGAAAAATGTTAGAAAAAGAGTATTAGTAAGATAATACTCTTTTTTTATGCAGCCTTATAGTTCTAAATAAGACAAGACCTGAATATATATATATAGACTAATTTTAAGGAGTGATTTTATGGCTATAGATGATAGAAAAAATATTTCTACAATGACAAATGTAATTCAAAATATTGTTTTAGAAAACAGAGAAAAACTTAATATAACTGGAGTATTAGATGTACTTAGTTTTGACGACCAAATTGTTATTTTAGAAACAGAGCTTGGCTTGCTTACAGTTAAAGGTGAAAATTTAAGAATAAATAAATTAAGTTTAGACACATCAGAAGTTACAATAGATGGAGAAATATACCAATTAGCGTACAGCGAAAAGAATAGCATAGAAAAAGGTGGAGGATTACTAAATAAAATATTTAGGTAATAAACTTTTTAAATTAAGCTTCTTTAAAGCAAATTTTGTCACTTGAAAGGAATGAGAGTAAAAAGTGGAAGAAGTATATAATCAGTTATTTTGCTTGCTTGCTTTTTCTATTACAGGAATAGCTATTGGAATTTTGTTTGATATATTTAGAATTTTAAGAAGAAGCTTTAAGACAACAGATTTAATAACATATATAGAAGATATTTTATTTTGGATTTTGACTGGTGCTATTGTATTATTTTCTATTTTTAAATTTAACGATGGACAAATTAGAAGCTATGTTGTAGTAGGAATAGCTTTTGGAATTTTTATATATATGTTTACTATTAGTAGATTTATTATAAAATACAGCGTTATTATAATAAAATGGATTAAAAAAATTATTTCATATCCAATAAATATAATTATTAATATTATAAAAAAAATAATTATTAAGCCTACATTATTAATATTAAAAAAATCTAAAAATATCATTATAATAATAAAGAAAAAAAGAACAAAAAAACCAAAAAAATTACATAAAAAACAAATAAATTTAAAAGAAAAAGAAGGAATTTTGTAAAAAATGTAGAAAAAATAAATATAATATGTTATAATTTTATAAGAATTTAATAAGGAAAGAAAAAATACATATGAAAAATAAAAACTTAAAAATAACGTTAAAACGTGTAATCTTTATTGCCGTAGCAGTTTATGTTGTTTATACTTTTTTAGTACAACAAAAGCAACTAAATGCATATAAAGCGGATGCAGATAGATATTCAAAGCAAATTGCTGTTGAACAAGAAAAAAAAGCAGAATTAACTCAAACCAAAGAAAATATAAATTCAAAAGAATATATTGAGGAAATAGCAAGAGAAAAATTAGATATGTATCTACCAAACGAAAAAGTATATATAGATATTAGCAAATAATTTTACAATTAAATAATGAGGGGCTTATCTCTCATTATTTAATAAATATATTTATTCAAATTTAGTTTAATCTAAAACATTTTATCTTTTAAAATCCAAATTAACAAAAATAATTAAAAATATATAAATAAAAATATGGGGGAGTTTTATGGACTTGGAAAATTATACTATAGTTGAATTACGACAACTAGCAAAAGAAAAAGGCGTAAAAAATGTTTCAAAATTAAAAAAGGAAGAAATTATTGAATTACTTTCAAATACTGAAACAGATGAAAGTGCACAAGAGTCAGAAAAAAATGAACTAGAAAACTACAATGTAAATGTAATTGAAAACTCTATTAATGAACCTGCAGATGGAACATACAAACTAACAAATGCAGATGATGAAATTGTAGAAGGAATATTAGAAGTCTTACCAGATGGGTATGGATTTTTAAGAGGAGAAAATTATTTATCTACGCCAAAAGATGTATATATTTCTCCTATACAAATTAGAAGATTTAGGCTGGACAAAGGAGATAAAATAAAAGGTATAGCAAGATTGCCTAAAGAGGGAGAAAAGTTCCCTGCCTTAATTTATGTTGGAGAAGTAAATGGTGAAGCTCCAGAAAAAGCTTATAGAAGGCAAAAATTTGACGATTTAACACCAATATATCCAGAAGAAAGAATTCGCTTAGAAACAACACCAACTGAATATTCAATGAGAATTATAGACTTAATGTCTCCAATAGGAAAAGGTCAAAGAGGTATGATTGTTGCACAGCCTAAAGTAGGAAAAACTACTTTATTAAAGAAAATAGCTAACAGCATTACTACAAACAATCCTGAAATAGAATTAATAGTTCTTTTAATTGACGAACGTCCTGAAGAAGTTACAGATATGAAAAGAAGTATTAAAGGAGATGTAATTTATTCTACTTTTGACGAACTACCTGAACATCATGTAAAAGTAGCAGAAATGGTATTAGAAAGAGCTAAGAGACTAACAGAACAAAAAAAAGATGTTGTAATATTGTTAGACAGCATTACTCGTTTAGCAAGAGCATATAACTTATCTATACCATCTTCAGGAAGAACACTTTCAGGTGGTTTAGACCCAAGTGCATTACACAAACCAAAGAAATTCTTTGGAGCAGCAAGAAATATAGAAAATGGGGGAAGCTTAACTATTCTAGCTACTGCTTTAATAGAAACAGGAAGTAGAATGGATGACGTTATTTTTGAAGAATTTAAAGGAACTGGAAATATGGAGGTTCATTTAGACAGAAAATTGTCAGAAAAAAGAATTTTTCCTGCTATTGATATTAATAAATCAGGAACTAGAAGAGAAGAATTATTATTAGACCCTAAAGAATTAGAAACAGTATTTGCATTAAGAAAAGCTATGTCAACAATGTCTGTAGCAGATGTTACTGAAGAATTAATTAAGCAAATGATAGCTACTAAAAATAATTCTGAATTTTTAGATAAAATGGCTTATTTTTTAAAGAATTCAAAATAAAATAAACATTTTGCAGTAATTTTCCAATAGTAGGGTAGGTAAAACTACCCTCAAAAGCGAATATCTTATTGCGCAAAATGAAAGTTTTGTGCAAAAAGGAATAGGAGTAAAATATAAAACCATGCAAAATGGTCCTCCCTCCAAAATCTCGCTATTCCTTTAGCGAAGCCTATTTCAGCCTATTATTACAACAACAAACTATATTACTTTCTTATAAAAAGCTCTTAAAATCGATTCTGGAGCTTCATTTTTTTTATATTATTCCTGGTTTGATTTTTTTTCATTATTGTAACTACATTTTTAAAAAAATTTTATATAACTTTAGATTATTTTATCAAAATTTCCTAAATCCTTAATTTTAAGTATTTTGCTTAATTTTTTAGACAACAAGTTATATTACCTTTTTATAAAAACGGCTTAAAATCGATTCTCGTGCGTCACTTTTTTGACCATTTTTCAGCATTTTTAATAGATGCCTAAAAATCAGCATTTATACTTAATTTTATATATAAAGACTAGCTTTTTAAATTTACACATCTAATTTAAAACATATAACTTGTTAGATAAAATATTAAAATGCCTTAAAATTGATTTTGGTGCGTCTATAATATGAAATTATATTATTGATTAGTAATCTAAATTTATATAATTATTATACAATGATTTTATAAGTTTATAATATAAAAATTTATTTACAAACATTTTATACAAATGTTCGTTTTAAAAAATTCATATTAAAAATTAACTTTGCACAAAATTTTTTAAATTTAATTTTTTAAAATCTAATTATAAAATTTTTGTATTTTTAAATCTAAAATTTTATTTTTTACTTTTAATATTTTTATTTTAATTCATTTTAAAATGATT
>JBJFEZ010000053.1:0-5372 GCA_051891195.1 Clostridia bacterium | reverse complement strand
CAAGCTTTGTAAATAGTGTAAAAACAAAAGGAGGATATTACATAGCAAGATATGAGGCAAGCTATGGAAGTGGGTATGATAGCGGAGCTTCAGGAAATTTAAGATATGCAAATGCAAAACCATTATCAAAGCCATCAACAGCAAGTGCTAGTAGTATGAATTATACACCAGGAACTTTATGGAACAATATAACACAGCTAAATGCAGCAAAAGTAGCAAGAAATATGTATGCAGGAAATAAAGATATAAATAATAATGAAGTTGGAGTAGAAAGCGACTTAATAAATAGTTATGCATGGGATACAGCAATAGTATTTATACAAAAATACTCTAGTAACACAGCATATTCAAAACAAACTTCAAAAAATAGTAGTTTAGCAAACACAGGAGAAAGAACAGGAACAACTGATAAAGTATGCAATATATACGATATGGCAAGTAATATTAAGGAATGGACAACAGAATATTCCGCTCTCGCGATTAGCAAAACTAATAGTGCTTGCGTGGACAGGGGAGGAAATTACGGCGACCTCGGCACCAACCCCTCGGCTTACAGGGACTGCGCCGATGCAACTTGGCTCTACTACAACATCTCTTTCCGTCTCACCCTTTATATAAAGTAGCTCTGAGTCCTGTGAGAGATAAACTAGAAGAAGAAAACATAATAGGAAGTTATGCTAAATTGGTCTAAAGAAGCTAATTTAGCGAATCGAAGATACGCGTCACGCCCACTAGCGTGGCGCTTTTTCTGTGTTTGAAAGACTTTTAAGATAAATACAAGAAAAAAATAAAAATTCAATTGTATTTATAAAATCAGGAGTATTTTATATAGCAACCGGAAAAGATGCTGTATTTTTAAACTTAAATGCATTTGTTTTAAAAATCAATTATGCAAAATAGGAAAAGTATTTATCTGGACATTAAAAGTATTAGCAAAAAGCATACATCAGTTACTGAATTAATAATAGAGTTAGGTAATAAAAACATAGTATATGCAAAAGCCCATGATGAAGTTTAATTAGCTTTTTTTAATATTACGTTATTTTAGTATTGATTTTTATTTACTTATTTTCCAATATATGATAAATTATTAATAGGTGATAAGAATGTCAAGAAATCGTAGAAATAAAAGAAATCAAAAAAAGATAACAGAACTAATAAGCTTAAAAACATTTTTAATATTATTAGTAATTTTAATTTTAATTATAAGCATATCTAGTACAATAATTTTATATAGAAAACATCAAGATAAATTACTACTAGCAAAGCAAAGAGAAGAATTAGAAAAGGAAATAGAGGCTATTTTTACAGAAGCTAGTGAAAATATTAACAATACTAATAATACAAAAAGAGATAGCATAATTAGAATTTCAGCAGTAGGAGATATTTTGTGTGGAGATGAGATGTTAAATGATGCAAAAGAAGGACAAAACTATGATTTTACACATATGTTTAGTAATATTACTAGCTTTATAAAAGGCAGTGACATAGCTCTAGGAACTATGGAAACCAACTTTACAAATAATACATATTCAGGCTATGGAAATCGTAATAGCCCAATAGAGTTTGCAAAAGCCGTAAAAAATAGCGGCATTAATTTAGTAAGTATTAGTACAAATCATAGCTTAGATTATGGAGTAGAAGGTCTAAAAGAAACAAAAGAAAAATTGCAAGAATTAGAATTTGAAACAGTAGGAGATACACTAGGAGAAAATAGTGTAGTTATTAAAGATATAAAAGATACTAAAATTGCATTTTTATCATATACATATGGAATAGAAAACTCAAGTTATAAATCAAAAGAAGAGCTAAATAGTATAAATATTTTTAGCAAGAAAAAGGCTGAAGCTGACTTAAAATATGCAAGAGATAATTCAGAATACATTATAGTTATAATGCATTGGGGAGATTTATATACAACAACGGTAAGCAAAAGTCAAAAAGAAATAGCGGAGTTTTTAGTAGAAAATGGTGCTAATATAATATTAGGAAATCATCCAGCGGTAATTCAACCAATGGAAATAAAGAAGAACTTAAAAGGAGAAAACGTACTTGTTGCCTATTCTTTAGGAAACTATATATCAACAATAAATTATGATAACTCAAAAATAGAACTAATACTAAACATTGAAATTAGAAAAAGCATAGAAGAGCAAAAAGTAATATTAACTAAGGTAGAATATACTCCTCTTTATGTATTAGATAATGGAGAAAAAGCTCAAAATAGATATCAATTAATAGATATGAAAGCTGTAGCAATGGCTTATGCAAATGGAAATACAAGCATAGTTAGCAAAAATACATATAACAAATTAATAGAAGGAATAAAATTACTAGAAAATGTTTTAAAAGTAAAATAAGAAGGGAAAATATATGAAGGTAGGTTTTATATCTTTAGGATGTAACAAAAATTTAGTAGATACAGAAAAAACAATAGCTTTATTTAAACAACATAATTATGAGATAGTAAATAATGCAAAAGAAGCGGACATTATAGTAATAAATACTTGTGGGTTTATTGAGTCTGCAAAAGAAGAAGCAATAAACACTATTTTAGAAATGGTACAATACAAAAATAATAAGTGTAAATATTTAATAGCTATGGGATGTTTAGTTGAAAGATATAAAGAAGAACTAGAAAAAGCAATACCTGAAGTAGATTTATATATAAAATATAAAGAATACAATACACTATGGGAACAAATACAAAATCTAATTGAACCAAATAAAAACGAAAAAGTTAATTTTGACGAATATACAAACCGTGTTATAACAACGGGTTCAAATTATGCGTACATAAAAATTGCTGATGGTTGCAGTAATTGTTGTACTTATTGTGCTATACCAAAAATACGTGGTATTCAAAAAAGTAGAACTATAGAAAGCATTATAGAAGAAGCAAATAAACTAGCAAATGAAGGATATGAAGAAATAATTTTAACAGCACAAGACACCACAAAATATGGGCAAGACATATATGGAAAGCCAATGCTTGCGCAGCTTTTACAAGAAATTTGCAAAATAGAAAAAATAAAATGGATTCGTATATTATATTCATACCCAGAAACTATTACAGATGACTTAATTAAAGTGATAAAAGAAAATAAAAAAATATGTAATTATTTTGATATTCCAATACAACACATATCAGATAGTGTGCTAAAAAGAATGAACAGAAAAAGCAGTGGAGAAAGTATAAAAAATTTAATACAAAAATTAAGAAAAGAAATTCCAGATGTTATATTAAGAACTACTGTAATGGTAGGTTTTCCTGGAGAAACAAAAGAAGATTTTGAACAATTATATAACTTTATAAAAGAGGCAAAATTTGATAAATTAGGTGCTTTTATGTACTCTAAAGAAGAGGGAACAGCAGCAGAAAAATTAAAAAATCAAGTACATAGCTCTACTAAAAAAAGTAGATATAATAAAATAATGAAATTGCAACAAGAAATTTCAAAAGAGAATTTACAAAGAAAAATTGGAACAGTACAAAAAGTAAGAATAGACGGAATAACTAAAAATAAAAAGTTTTATGTTGGTAGAAGCTATATGGACGTACCTGAAATTGATGGCGTAATATATGTAGAAAATACTCAAGAGTTAAAACTAGGGGATTGGGTAAATTGCAAAATAAATAGTGTAGAAAATTATGATTTGATGGGAAGTATTAGCTATAATTCACAGCCTACTAGTATATAAGCCTATAAATATGTTAGTTTATTTGCATAACATTCCTAAATATCATAATATTAAAGTTACTAGTTTGTGTAGCATTAGTAATATAATACTTTTTTATCGCTCCAACCCCCAACTGCGAAGAAACCGCAATCGGATTGCTATTACAAAAATAAGTTGCTATCCGTGCAATCCTTTAGCGGTTTCTACCTTGTCGGTCCCCACGAAACCACGCTCTAAAAAAGTATTATATTACTAATGCTAAGCTTAATAAAAATATTGTAAAGCCTATAAATATGTTAGTTTAGAGCATACAAGTGGTTCGAAGAATGACGAGTTAGAAAGAGTTAGCCAATTTTACACTGTAATAGAACTGCGTAAAATTTGCTTACTTTTTCTTACGTAGGAATGTTATGCGAATAAACTAACATATTTATAGCTTTTACAATATGTAAACAGTAACCTGCGTTATATGATTATTTGGAAAATTAAAAATAATTAATGACAATTATAAAATAATAGTATATAATAACTACATAAAAATACAAAGAAGGAGAAATAAAATGGAAAAAGTAAGAGGTTTTGAAGTAGCAAAGGGGTTTGAAAATAGTGGTATTAATATGCCTGTACGTAAAACAAAATATTCTGCAGGTTATGATGTAGAAGCAGCAGAAGACTGTATAATACCTGCTTTTAAACCAGGACAGGCACCAACTTTAGTAAAAACAGGACTAAAAGCATATATGCCAGAAGATGAATATTTAATGCTTTGCAACAGAAGTTCTAATCCAAAGAAAAAAGGTTTAGTAATGGCAAACAGCATAGGAATTATAGACAGTGACTATTATGAAAACCCAGACAATGATGGACACTTTATGTTTGCATTTTTAAATATAAAAGAAGAAGATGTACAAATAAAAAAAGGAGATTGTATAGGACAAGCAATTTTTCAAAAATTTTTAGTTGTAGATAATGACTCGGCTGAAGGTAGCAGACTAGGTGGTTTTGGCTCAACTAGTAAATAAAATTTCACTTTATATACATAAAAAAATATATAAACACAAAAATTCGCAAGAACTATTTACAAGGTAAAAAATTATGTGTAGAATAAAATAGTAAAAAGTATGAAAAGTAAAATCACTTTTATAGCACATTGACAATTAAATAAAAGAAAACTGTTAAAATTAGTATTTAGCAGGAGAAAATGTGTATAAAAGTGAGAAAGATGAAAATACTAATTACAAAAAGAGTAACAGAAGTACAAAAAGATAAAAATAAAAAACAAGGAGGAAAAAAGAGAATGACAAAAGAAAAACAAAATAGTAAAGGTATAACCTTAATAGCACTTGTAGTAACTATAGTGGTGCTACTAATTTTAGCAGGAATAACCATAGCTGCCCTATTTGGAGATAATGGATTAATAGAAAGAGCAAAAATAGCAGACCAAAAAACAAAAGAAGGCGCAGCAAATGATATATCAGCAATAGAAAATTTGGACGCACAAGTGAATAAAATAGTAAATGGAACAGGAGATAATCCACCAGGAATAACACCAACGTCTACAATAGAAGAATTGATGGCAAATGCATCAACAGATAATGAAATAGTGTTAGATAAATATGGAAACCCAGTAAAAGTACCAGCAGGATTTAAAATATTAGCACACGGAACACGGAAGTGGAAACCATATAGTA
>JBJFEZ010000052.1:0-29070 GCA_051891195.1 Clostridia bacterium | reverse complement strand
GGTAGAAACCGCTGAAGGATTGCACGGATAGCAACTTATTTTTGTAATAGCAATCTGATTGCAGTTTCTTCGCAGTTGGGGGTTGGAGCGATAAAATAGGAATGTTATTTATAAGTAACTATTTTAGTCTTCTTCAATATACACTTTTGCACCTAATTTTTTTAACTTTTTATCTAAACCTTCGTATCCTCTTAATATATGTTCTATATTTGTTACTGTAGTAGTTCCTTTTGCACTAAGTCCTGCTAATACCATACAGGCTCCACCTCTTAAGTCTGTACTTTTTACTTTTGTTCCAGATAATCTTCTAACTCCCTTTATAACTGCCGTTTTTCCTTCTGTTGTAATTTTTGCTCCCATTTTTTTTAGTTCTGATACATAACGATATCTATTTTCAAAAATATTTTCAACAATAACTGAGGTTCCTTTGGCTATTGTTAATGTACTTGCAAATATTGATTGCATATCTGTTGGAAATCCTGGATATGGCATTGTTTTTATATCTACTGCTTTTAGTTTTTTTGGTGCTTGCATATATACTTTTCCTTTATTTATGTTTATTTTGCATCCCGCTTCTTCCAGCTTATTTATTATTGGAGTAATATGTTCAGGAGTTCTGTAATTTAAGCATATATTTCCACCAGTAATAGCTCCAGCACAAAGTAAAGTTCCTGCTTCAATTCTGTCTTCCATTACTTTGTAGCCAATATCCTTTAACTTTTTAACTCCAGTAATTTTAACAATATTAGTTCCTGCACCTTCAATTTTAGCTCCCATTTTATTTAAACATTTTGCTAAATCTACAATTTCTGGCTCCATTGCTGCATTTGTAATTTGAGTAACTCCTTCAGCAAAAATAGATGCTAAAATAATGTTTTCTGTTGCTCCTACGCTTGGAAAATCTAAATTTATATTTTCTCCCACTATTTTGTCTGCTTTGCATATAATATAGCCAGCATCTTCTACAATATTTATTCCTAGCTTTTTAAAAGCTGCTAAGTGTAGGTCTATTGGTCTTGCTCCAATATCACATCCCCCTGGATATGAAAATTTTGCTTCTTTAAATCTTCCTAATATAGCACCTGCTAAAATAACAGTTGAACGCATTTGACTCATCAAATGCTCTGGTATTTCTTTTTTTGTAATATTTTTGCTGTTTATTTCTATTTTTCCGTTAGTCTTTTTTATTTTGCAGCCTAAATATTTTAATATTTCTAAAGTTATTTGTGTGTCGTGTATATTTGGTATGTTGTATAGTCTTGTTATTCCAGGATTTAATATGGTTGCTGCAATTATTGGCAAAGAAGCATTTTTAGAACCTGATACTGTAACTTCTCCTTCTAGTCTTCTTCCGCCTTCTATTATGTAACTAGACATTTTATTCACCCTTTCTATTTTATTTTTGCTATATATTATGTTTTCTTTCCATAAAAGGTGAATGTAAAGCGAAATGATTTTATTTTCAGTTGTTAATAATTTGTTCCTAGTTGGTTAGAAATACTAATCAACTGGATTTTCGTTTTTATCAGAAAGCTTTTTGTTTTCATTTTTACCATCTTCTATATATTTATAATTAAGTTTATTCATTCTAGTTACAACTGATTCTCCAAGATTTTTCTCAATATCCTCTCTGGCAACTTTTGCAGTATGTCCACCCATTTTAGCTACTTTCATATTTTCTTTTAATCCATTAGGCTTTTGCTTTTGTGCTAATCTTTTAGTTGCTTCTTCAGATAAATCTGTTAATATTAATTCAATATTATCCATATTATCTCTTAAATTTTCTTTCCTTAATCCTTTATATTGCTTATATTCTTTTGCTGTCATTCCAGACCATTCTTTATATATCTCATTTGTTAAAATTGCATATTCAATATTACTTTCTATTCCATTTTCTTTCCATACATCTGTCAATTTTTTTCTTTCTTGAATGGATTTTATTCTTTTAGCAATCCAATCTTCATCATAACCTTTTATTCTATATAAATCTATGGCTCTTTGCAATGCAATCCCCGGATCAAACGCTTCATCTATTCTTTCTTTTCCTAAATGAGCTAACCATTGTTTTATTGGTTCTGCATTTTTAGATGGTATTGACTCAATTATACGAAACATGCCTTCAATATCACAAACATCAGTCATACGATATTTTCCATCTTGTGCCTTTAATTTCAACTGGTGGCAATTTGTCACCGTTTCATTTCCTTCTTCCTTCAGCCTTTGTTTCAATTTATTCCAATACTTTCTACCATCTCTGCTTTCAGATATAATACTTACAATATCAACAATACTAATATAATATTTTTCATCTTCTTTATCCCAAATAGTTCTTATTGTTTCGCTATTAAATATTTTATTTATTAGATGCATTTTATTTTCGTCCATTTTATACCTCTCTTTCTCAAGTTGTTTGGTAACTCCGAACAATTATGCTTTGTTTAAACTTATATTGTTTGGCTTGATATTTTATTTATATCATACATTAAATAATTTTTCAACATTTTTGCGAAATTTTGTTTTGTTTTTGTTGCTAGTTATTGATTTTAATAATAGAATATAGTTCAAACTAATTAAAATAAAATTATTACCTATCAACTTGCTTTTATGTAATAAAAAAGAAAGAGAGACTCTGAAATTTCAAAGTTTTCTCCTTCTAAGCTTGTGTTTTGAAACTATCTTCTTACAACCAATTTATCAATTTTACTATTTATATATGTCTCTAGTTTAGTCATAAATTCAGTTGGTGCAATTTCTTTTTTTGATACCATTTCTAAGCCTTTTTCCCAGCTAGCTGTTAATTTTGGGTTTAGCATATCTGGCATAGACATAAATACTACATCATATATTTTTTCTCCTTTTTCTGTTGGAGTTATTATTTGTGTTTTAGTATTTATAGCTATGTATCCTATTCTTTCTAACTTTTTCATAATTTCTGCTCTTGTGGCACTGGTTCCTATTCCAGCTCCTTTTATTTGCTCTCTTAATTCTTCTTCTTCAATTAATTTACCTGCATTTTCCATTGCAAGTATTATAGAGCCCGAGTTATATCTGCTTGGTGGTGAGGTTTCTGAAGTTTTTGTTTCATAGTTTAGTACAGCTATTTCTTCACCTTTTTTTAAACTTTTTAGTATTTCTAAATTGTTTGGTGTATCTTCATTTTCTTGTTTTTTCTCTGCTTCTTTTTCATTTTTATTAATTTCTAAGTATCCTAGTTTTTCACATACTTTTCCACTTGCTGAAAATTGCTCATTTTCTACCTCTATTGTAACTGAAATTTTACTATATTCTGCAGGTGGATAAAATATGCTTAAAAATCTTTTTACAATTACTTTATACATTTGTTTTTGTAGGTCAGGCAGACTGTCATAGTTTTCAAAGCCTTGACCTGTTGGAATAATTGCATAATGGTCTGTTATTTTGCTATCATTTACATATTTAGTTTTTAGTAAATTGGTAGAGTATTTTTCATCTACCATTTTCTTTATATAACCCTGAATTTCTTCATCTTTAAATCCTTCAGCTAATCCATTTAAATTTTTGCTTATTACCTTTGCTACTGCTGTTGATAATACTCTTGCATCTGTTCTTGGATATGTTACTAATTTTTTTTCATATAAGTTTTGTATAATTTCTAGAGTTTGGTCTGGCTTTATTTTAAAGCGCTTAGTAGCTTCATTTTGTATTTCAGCTAAGTTGAATAAAAGTGGTGCATTTTCTTTTGTTTTAGATTTTTTTACTTCTGTTATAATTGCCTTTTTGTCTTTTAATGAAAGTATAAAGTTTTTAGCTTCATTTTCATTTTTAAATCCACTTTCATTGTATAATTTGGGAGATTCCCATAGTTTTGATTTTTCTGTTACCTTCCATTCTGCATTAAATGAAGAGCTTTCTTCACCAAATGTTCCTATTATTTTATAGTATGGAGTTTTTACAAAGTTTCGTATTTCTCGTTCTCTTTGTACAATCATTCCTAGTACGCAAGTCATTACTCTACCAACTGAAATAGATATTTTGTCTTCTCCTATTTCTTTTGCCATCCTTCTTCCATATATAATTGATAAAAGCCTTGAAAAATTTATTCCTATTAGATAATCTTCTTTTGCTCTTAAATATGCTGAGTCACATAGGCTATCATATTCAGATAAATCTTTTGCTTGTTCAATACCTCTTTTTATTTCTTCTTCTGTTTGTGAATCAATCCATACTCTTTTTCTTTGTTTTCCATTTACTCCAACTTGATTTTCTACTAATCTATATATGTATTCTCCTTCACGCCCAGAGTCAGTTGCAACATAAATACAGCCTACGTCTTCTCTTTGAAGTAGGCTTTTTACTATGTTAAATTGTTTTTCTACGTTTGGTATTACCTCATATTTATATTCTTTTGGTATAAATGGAAGTGTGTCTAGTCTCCAAATTTTTAGGTTTTCATCATACTTTTCTGGATAACTCATTGTAACCAAATGACCAACACACCAAGTAATAACCCAGTTTTCAGATTCAATATATCCGTCTTTTCTGTTGCCTCCACATTTTAGTACTTTAGCAAATTCCATAGCAACAGATGGTTTTTCTGTAATAAGCAAGTTTTTTGCCATTTTATGCTCCTTTTAATTATTCGTATAATATAACATCCATTTCTGAAGTAAAGTGTTGGTTTCCATATGGAAAGATAATGTATAAGTTTTTATTTGGTCCTACAAGATATGTAGAAATGTTTGCAAGTTGATACATTTCGCTGTCTGTATCTCTATTATATACTATATATCCTGCATCCACCAAAATTTGTGCTTCTTCTTTTGCTCTTTCTATAGTTTGCTTAATTTTGTTTTTACATTCACTTTGTATAATATTTTTTTGTGACAAAACATCTATAAATTTCATTTCTTGTCCTGTTGTAAGGTTATAGTTATATGTTTGAACTACTATTCTTTGAGTATTGTTTCCTACTTTTAAATTAGATTTTATTATTAAAGACAAAATGTCTTCATTTATAAACGCAGCATAATTAACAGAATATATTGTTTTTTCTTGTTCTTTATTGTTTAAAATTTCTGCTGCTTTATTGGCAAATATAGATTGCGTTATGTCATTAAATCCTATGGTAACTGGATTTTGTATGTTTACAACTGGCAAATGAATATCTACTTCGTAGTTTTCCTTTTGGTCTTGAATGTCAAAGGCTGAATACACAATATCTTTTTCGTTATCTATTTTAGCAATATTATTAGTGTCATAATTATTTACAATTATGTTATTTATAAGTAGTGCATTTAATTGGCTTTTAATTTCTTCTTGCGTTTTTTCTTGTACTTGGTTATTATTATAATTATTTACTATATTTGTGTCAGTATCTTTTTCTTTATGGCTAAAAACCTCTGCAACTATCGCTGCAATTATTGCAAATACACAAAATGCTCCTATTAATAGGTATATTGTTTTAGGATTTTTCATAGCCTTTCTCCTTAATTTTATTTTCTCATTTTATATTACAGTATTTTACACCAAAAATCTAGTGTTTTTAAAAAGTTTTTTATTAAACTGTCGTTTTAGGGGCGTAAGTTAAAACGACAAACTGTCGTTTCAGGGACATAAGTTAAATCTAACACCACTATTTATTTATTGTAAAGCCTATAAATATGTTAGTTTATTCGCATAACATTCCTACATAAGAAAAAGTAAGCCACTTTTTTTAGCCTATCTATTTTTTCCATTGACTTATGCTTAATTTTAATGTATTATATAGTATGTAGTTTTAGACAATAATTGAATGTCTTAATAAGAAATGGAGTTTATATAAATTTATGTTATGTTCAATATGTAAAAAAAATCCAGCTGTGATTTTCTTTAATAAACAAGATGAAAACGGTAACCAAAAATCTGAAGGCTACTGTCTTGAATGTGCACAAAAACAAGGCATTAACCCTATGCAAGGTTTAATGGGGAATGTTAATTTATCTGAAAAAGATTTAAATAATATGACAAAACAAATTGAAAATATAGTTAGTAATTTAGCTCAAAATATTGATATGGATAATATTTCTGAGCAAATGGAAGATATGGATCCTGAAGATATAGAAAAAATGGAAGAAGGTATGCCTATTCAATTTGGTGCTGCTATTCCTTTAGGTTCAATTTTTTCAAATATGTTTGGAGCAAATTCAGAAGGTTCTTCTGATGCTAATAATTCTTCTGAAAAGAAAAAAGTTAAAGTTGATAAAAAGAAAGATAAACGTAAAAAAGCCTTAGAAACTTATGGTACAAATTTAACTTTAAAAGCTAAAAATGGTCAATTAGATATGGTTATTGGTAGAGATAGAGAAATTCAAAGAATGATACAAATTCTAAATCGTCGTAGTAAAAATAACCCTTGTTTAATTGGAGAGCCTGGTGTTGGTAAAACAGCTATAGCACAAGCTTTAGCAATTAAAATAGCCACTGGAAAAGTTCCTGCTAAATTGTTAAATAAAGAGGTATATTTAATAGATATGACTGCAGTAGTTGCCGGTACTCAGTTTAGAGGTCAGTTTGAAGCTCGTATGAAATCTATTATTGAAGAGTGTAAATCTTTAGGAAATATTATTTTAGTAATTGACGAAATTCATAATATTATTGGTGCAGGTGATGCTGAACATTCTATGAATGCTGCAAATATTTTAAAGCCTTCTCTTTCTAATGGTGAAATTCAATTAATAGGAACTACTACTTTAAAAGAGTACCGTAAATATATTGAAAAAGATTCTGCATTAGAAAGAAGATTTCAACCTGTTATAGTTGAAGAACCTTCTATTAGTGATTCTATTGGAATTTTAGAGGGAATAAAAAAATATTATGAAGATTACCACAAAGTTAGAATTTCAAATGATGTAATAAAACAAGCAGTTATTATGTCTGAAAAATATATTCACGATAGATTTTTACCTGATAAAGCTATTGATATTTTAGATGAAGCTTGTTCAAGAATTAATTTAACTAACAAAGAGTTATACGAGTTAGAGGTATTAAAAAATCAATTAAAGCTAGTTCAAGAGGAAAAAGAAGAGGCTGCTTTAGCTGATTCAACAGAAGATTATAAAAAGGCTGCTGAATTAAAAGCAAAAGAATGTAGCTTAATGGAGCAAATAGATAAATTAAATGAAAAAATGAAACTTAAAAATTTAACTGTTCAAGATATTGCAGAAGTTATTGAAAGTTGGACCAAAATTCCTGTTAAGAAAATTACTGAAGCAGAAACTCAAAAGTTACTAAATTTAGAAGCTAATTTGCACAGTAGAGTTGTAGGACAAGAAGCTGCTGTTGAAGCAGTTTCAAGGGCAATTCGCCGTAACCGTGCAGGATTAAAAAGTACCAAAAGGCCACCTTCATTTATATTTGTAGGTCCTACAGGGGTTGGTAAAACAGAACTTGCTAAGTCTTTAGCTTATGAAATGTTTGGTAGTGAAAATTCAATTATTCGTATAGATATGTCTGAGTATATGGAAGGACATTCTACTTCTAAATTAATAGGCTCTCCTCCTGGATATGTGGGCTATGATGATGCTGGTCAGCTAACCGAAAAGGTAAAACGTAATCCATATTCTATAGTGTTGCTAGATGAAATTGAAAAGGCTCATCCTGATGTGTTTAATATTTTACTTCAAGTATTAGATGATGGACGTTTAACAGATAGCCAGGGAAATACTGTTAGTTTTGAAAATACAATAATTATTATGACATCAAATGCTGGTTCTAACCAAAATACTAACTCTATAGGTTTTGGTGGTTCAAGAATAAATCAAGATAAAGTTATGGATAGCTTAAGAGAAACTTTTAGACCAGAGTTTTTAAATCGTGTTGATGAAATAGTTATATTTGAACAACTAAACAATGAGCAATTACTACAAATTGTTGATTTAATGCTTGAAGATACTAAAAAAGTATTAGCTGATAAAGATATTACTTTGAATATTACTGATGATGCTAAGAGGTTTTTGCTAGAAAAAGGAACTGATATAAAATATGGTGCAAGGCCATTAAGAAGAGCTATTCAGAGATATTTAGAGGATAGTCTTTCAGATATGATATTGCGCTCAAGTTTGTCTAATGGAAATACAGTTTTAGTTACTTTGGAAGAAAATAGTTTAAAATTTAATGTAGAAAAATAAGGAGATTATTTATGGCAAAGCATATACCAAATATATTAACAGTGGCAAGATTTTTCTTAATACCTTTTATAATTTATTTTATAATTAAAGACCAATATATTGCAGCTTTTATATTTTTAACTATCTCTGGTTTAACAGATGTCTTAGATGGATGGATTGCGAGAAAGTTTAATTTTATTAGTAATTTTGGAAAATTAATTGATCCATTAGCAGACAAAGCTACCCAATTAGCTGTACTTTTAACTATTACTTTTAAAGGAGTTATTCCTTTTTGGATTATTATTGTAGTTGCTTTAAAAGAAGCTGCAATGATAGCAGGCGCGTCTTTCCTTTATGGTAAAGAATTAGTGGTTTCTAGTAGATGGTTTGGAAAGCTTGCAACAGTTTTATTTTATGTAGCTATTGTTTGTTCATTTATAATAGCACATTGGAATACCGTTTCAGCTGTTCCTGGAAATTCTGTAGCTCCTCTTCCTCAATTTGATTTATGGATTTACTATTTAGCTTTAGCAGCTACCTTATTTTCATTTGTTATGTACTACATTACATTTTATAAACAAGGATATTTAAAAAAGGAAAATCTAAAGATAGAAAAAAAATAGACTATTGTGTAAAAAACACTAACCCTTTAAATAATTAGGATTAGTGTTTTTACTTATTCAAAGTCTTCTAGCACTGTATTTAAAGCCATATCTCCTACTGCTTCTATACCCTGTTTAACTCTTTGCAAATCAATTTCTGGTAAATACATTGTTTGTATTTCAGTATCTTCCTTTAATGTAGCATTTCCCTTTTCATCTAATGTGTATATTCCTAAAACTCCGTTGTGTTCTTTTACTAAATAATGTTGGTTGCAAATTCCTTCCTTCTCTTGATAAATAGTAATTTCTTTATCTGAAAAGCTGTCTACACTCCATCCTATATAATAGTTTTGCACCTCTTGTTTTGTTTTATTTACCAATTCTTCTGGTATATCTACCGATGTTTTTATTAAATGATCGCAACCTGTAAAATATTGTTTTTTTAAAATAGTAGCATTAGGAGAAGTTCTTTTTTCTGTTGCAGATGTAGATATTACATTTTGTTCTACTTTGTTTTCTATGTTTTCAATAGCAAGTTGTTTATTATTTGTATTACTATCTTGTGTTTTATTATTATTATAAAAATAAATGCCAAATACAATTCCTATTGTTAATAATAAAATTGCAAGCACAATAATCCATATTTTTCTCATACTTTCAGTCCTTTCAGTTTTTACTTAATCTTAGTATGAGAATTTTTGGCAATTTTATTCATTTGTTTATAAAATTATATAATTATATGCGCAAGAACGTATCAAGCGATTTGTTATAGCTAAACCTATACCTTTATTGCCCACTCCTTCTATAATTATTAAATTCACATTTTCTTTATCTGCTTTTCTTAAGAAAGTAAATATATTTTTTGCCATATCTTCTAATGTTTGCCCCATATTCCATTTATTTTCTGATATATATTTATCAAAATTATTGTTTCTGCATAAAACTAAAACTTTTTTATTTTCTTCTTTTTGCTGGTTAGTTATTTCATTTATTTTATTAACCATTTTATCATCATCTTCACTATATACCATTATACATTTTGTATTAGGAGCATAATGTTTATATTTCATTCCAGGTGATGCAACTATTTCATCTTTTGCTACTTGTCCTAACACATTTTTATCTACTTTTACTTGTTGTGCAACCTGTTCTAATTGCTCTTTTGTTATTTTTCCAGGTCTTAGTATATTAATGTTATCTCCTTCTACTTTAACAACTGTAGATTCCAATCCTATGTCAACAAGTCCACCATCTAAAATATATGAAACTTTTCCATCTAATTCTTCAATAATATCTTCTACTTTAGTTCCACTTGGTCTTCCTGATACATTAGCACTTGGAGCTGCTATTGGAAGTCCTGAATATTCTATTAATTTTTTTGCAATTACATTACTTGGCATTCTTACTGCAACTGTGTCTAAATTGGCTGTTACAACATTTGGCAATATTTCATTTCGTTTAAAAATAATTGTAAGTGGTCCTGGCCAAAATGTTTCTATTAATTTTCTTTCTAATTCTCCTATTTCTTTTACTATGCTATTTAGCATTTCTATGCTTGAAACATGTACAATTAAAGGGTTGTCTTGTGCTCTACCTTTTGCTATAAATATTTCTTTTACAGCATTTTCATCTAAAGCATTTGCTCCTATTCCATATACTGTTTCTGTTGGAAATAATACTAATTTGCCATTTTTGATTTCTTGTGCCGCTTCTTTTATTTCGTTTTCTTTTATTTCATTCGTTTGGTTTGAATATTTTGATATCATATTTTTCCCTTGCTTTCTTACTTTTAACATCTTGTTTGCTTCATTCATATATTATACTTACTTTTTTAGTCTTTTGCAACTATTTTTAGTCGCTTTTAAATTTATTAATTAGTAGATAATCTTTTTTGTCTTTATTCCTCCTTTACTATTTACTACTATACTTATTTCTCCATCTTGGTCTGTTCTATAAATTATACATCCGCATATTATCTAGTCTTTCTAATATTTCTTGGCTAGGATGTCCAAATGTATTTTTTTCTCCTACTCCTATTAATGCAATTTTAGGAGCTACTAAGTTTACAAAGTCTTGAGTTGAGGAAGTTTTTGACCCGTGATGTGCAACTTTTAAAACTGTTGATTTTAAAATATTTGTATTATTATATTTTTTTACTATTTCTTGTTCTGCTATTTGTTCTATATCTCCTGTTAATAAAATGCTAAAATTTTGATAGCAAAATTTTGCTACTATTGAATTGTTGTTTAGTGTATTATTAGATATTAGTTTGCTTGTTGGAAATAAAATATTTAGTTCGCACAGTTTATCAATTTTTATTTTATCTCCTGCTTTTACTATAATTACTTTTGTGTTCTTTAAAGTTATAAGTTTTAAAAATTCTTCAAAATTTTGTGAATTTTCTCCTTGTTTGCTTATAATTACGTTGTCTACTTTTATATTTTCTAAAATAGTAAATAGACCTTGGCAATGGTCTGTATCAAAGTGCGTAAATAACATATAATTAATTTTTAAAATTCCTTTATCTAATAAATATGGTAATAGTGTTTTTTCTCCTACATTAAAGTTTCCTGTTTCACTTCCTCCTCCATCTATTAATATAGTTTTGTTTGAAGGAGTTATTATTAATGTACTGTCTCCCTGTCCTACATCAATAAAATGTATTGTTAGTTTGTTGTTTGGAATTATAGAAAATATATATGGAAAAAAAATAAGAAATATAAGAATAGTAATTGTTATTTTATATACAAATTTGTATTTTGAAATATGTAAATAAGCTTTAATGTATAGTTTTGCTTTTCTTTTGTATAACAGTAGAATAATAATTAAATAATAAATTACAATTTGCCATATTTTTGGAGTAGCTACTAAAATTTGAGAAAATGGTAATTTACTACAAATATTTGCAATAAAAATTAACATTTGTAAAATTGGTTTAAAAAAATATGAAATAATTTGAGCTATTGGACTAAAAATTAATATTATAAAAATCATACCTAATATTAAGCAAATTCCTAGTATTGGTGATGCAAGTATATTTGAAATTAAAAATGTAAGTGATAGTGTATTAAAATGATATATTATTATAGGAAATATTATTATATTTGCTGATAGTGATACAATTATTATTTGTTTTATAGTGTTTAATATTTTGTTTAAAAATAAGTTTTTATATTTTGTAGTTTTATTAAATATTTTATTTGAAAATAGAACTATTCCTATAGTTCCTCCAAATGAAAGTTGAAATCCAATATCTAGTAAAGCATATGGATTAAAAAGTAATATTATAAAACTACTAATAGCTAAATTTTGATATATGTCTGGTTTTTTAAATAATAAATTAGCTATTAAGTTTAATATGCACATTATACAGGCTCTTGTTACCGAAGGTGAAGCCCCTACTAGTATTATAAAAAATATTAAAAATATAGATATAATAATATTGCTCCACCTTTTATTAAATTTTATACATATTAAAAAATTAGTAATGCCTAGTAATATGTATGATATATGTGCACCAGAAATTGCTAACATATGTGATAAGCTGCTATTTCTAAAGCTTTGTTGTATATCTTCTGATATTTTACTTTTTTCTCCTAACAAAAGTCCTATACAAAGTGTAGCTTCCTCTAAGGGTAATATACTATATATTTTTTGTATTAGGTTTTCTTTTAATTCATATATTAAACTATTTATAGATATCTCTTTTCCTGTTATATTTATTTTGTTAGCATTTATTGTGCCTGCAATTTGCTTTGTTTTTAAATAACTTTTATAGTTGAAACCGCATTTATTTCTTTGAGTATATGGTTCTTCAAATGCACCTGAAATTATTACTTTATCTCCATATTTAAAGTTATTTTCTTTTAAGTTTTTTATATTGCATAATATGTTAAATTTACTTTTTGTAATAGTATTTGTTTCAATATTTTGCAAGCCTGTAACTTTTATTTTGCATATTGTTTTATATTCTTTTTCTTGAGTATTAGATACAATTATTCCGTGTATTTTTATTTGCTTATTATTATATGTTTTGCAAATATTTGTGTACTTATTTTCTAATATGCATATGTATGCGCAGAATAATAAAAAGCATATTAAAAATATAATTAATTGTTTTACATATTTTTTGAATATAACTATAAAAATAATAATTATTATAACTACAAAAAAGGCTATACTTTTAAAGTATAGCCCCATTATAATTCCTAAAATAGTTCCTAAAGCGGCAATACAAAACGGTCTCATAATTTACCTTTCTATAGTGCCCCTTAAATTTTTAAATTAGTCTAAGTCCTGCATAAAATCTGCCTTCATATGTTGTGTTTAAACTAGATATTATAACTGAATATGTAGTAGTTGATGCGTGTATAAAGTTTCCATCTCCAATGTAAATTCCACAATGCCCAATTCCAACTCCTGTTTCATAATCTGTTAAAAACACTATATCTCCAGCCTTTAAATCACTTTGTTTACTAATTTTTGTACCTTTTCCACTTTTATATTGTGATGTTGCTCCGTGTGGAAGGTTAATTCCAAAGTGTTTATATACATACATTGTAAATCCAGAACAGTCAAAAGTTCCATCTGAACCGTCTCCACCATATACATATTTATGTCCTAAATATTTTTTTGCATATGCTACTACATCTGTATCTTTTATTTGGCTAGCATTTACTACGCTCTCTACTTCTTTTTGGCTGGTTGTTTCTGTTGGTTTTTGAGTTTGAGTTGTTTTATTAGCTGTATCTTCTTTTTCTGTTTCTACTACATTTTTGTTATTAGTAGTATTTTCATCTTGCTTTGTAGTTTCTACAACTTTGTCTTCAGTTCTGTTAGAAGTATTACTTCTTGTTGTAGTTTTTTGGCTATCTGATAAATATTCTTTTAAAACAAACCCTACATCACTGCCTGATTTTACCTTATACCATCCATCTTCTTCTCCAGTAATAGTAACTTTTGAATTTAATGTTAATGTTTTTATTACTTTATAAGATGTTCCTGCACCTTGTCTTACATTTACATAGCTTTCATTAACATATGCTGTTTTTTCTGTGTAAGTATTGTTATTTTCATTGTTATTTGTAGATGTTTGTGTGTTTTTTGTATCTTCTAAGGCTTCTGTTCTAACCCAGCCACTAATGCTATCTGTTTGCACATATGACCAGCCTGAAGCTTGTGATAATAAAATAACCTCTGTACCTTTAGTTAATTTTCCAATATTGTTTGAATATATTAATGGCAAAATTTTAACATTTGAATTTTGCTTAATTTTTTTATATATTATTTCTATTGTATCAGTTTCTTCTGGCTTTTGAGTTGTTTGTTGTGTTTCTTCTTTTTCAGCTGTTTCTTGTTGTGAACCTTCTTCATTGTTTTCTGTATTTGTTGTGTTTGTATCTACAGTATTAGTATTTGCAGTATTAGTTTCAGGTTCTTCTCCAATTATTTCTGAATATTGTTTACTAATATAGCCTGTATAATTTTTATACTTAATTTTGTACCATTCTCCTTCTTCTCCTAGTAATTCACATTCTACACCTTTAAATAGCATAGCAATTACATTACTATTAGTTGAAGGACTTTTTCTTATGTTTAAAGTATCTCCTGTTACTTTTACTGTTGCTGCTTTTGATGTTGCTGTTATAGTAAGTATTGTTGCTACAGTGAGAGTTCCAGTTACAAATAGTTTTTTAATATAATTCTTCATTAAAAGAATTCTCCTTTTTTCTAATATTTCTGCATGTAAATTTAACAATGTTTGGTACGTGTATAGTATATAATTAAAAGAATAAAATGTCAATTACTTTTTATGTGATTGCTTTGTGTTAAGACTAAATAATGTTTTTATTTTAATATTTTTTCAAACTATTAATCTATGAAAAAATAAAGTTGTGTTATTAAAGTTTTGTATTGTAGATAAAATATTTCTTTATCTCTTAGCTTAATGGCTTTTTTTAGTTCGTTAACCAAAATATAGCATCTGTTCATATTATACTGTTGATTATAGTTGTTATTTACTGAATTTAATAAATTTGCAAGTAAATTTTGTGCTTCTATTATTTGTGCTTCCGCCTGTTCCCATTTATCATTTGTTATATTAGCATATGAAGATACTATATTGTATTTAATTGTTGATATTGTAGTTTCTTGAGAAGATGGTTTACATATATTTGTATATTGTATTACTAATTTATATAGTTTTACTAATTCTTCTACAGTGTTTGCTTTATCTTTTCTTTTTACATTTTGTGTAACATTATTTAATACATCACTAAAAGATAATATTAAATTGCTGTCAATGTTCATACTATGCAGATCTAAACTAATTACATTCCACATTTGATAAAGTCTTTCTATTTGTAATTGTATATTTTCCCAATCAGGGCTGTAATCTCCATCATTTGCTAAAATACTATTTCCGTCTTTATTATCTGTAGTGTCTTGACTATCGTTAGAATTATTACTTTTTGAGTTTTGTTGGTTATTATTCATAATGCTTCTGCTAGTTTGTATTCCATTATTAGTGTCACTTCCAAATTGCGTTTGTAAAGTATCCTCTTTTATAACTTCATTTTCTACAACAATTCCATTTAATGATGTTAATAATGAAACACAGTATTTATTTAAATAGTTTAATTCTTGAATTACTTTTTCTTCTATAGTAGCTTCTTCATTTTTTCTTGTTTTTGCTACTACTATTGAAGATAGCACAGCTATAATAACTATAATTGTAATTATTAATATAATAATTGTTTTTTTCATTTTATTTATAATCCTTTCTATTTTATTTCTTTTTTATTTTTTCCAAAAAATTGCCTTTTATTCTCAAGTATAAATATTTTAGTTTGCAAAATAATAATATTAATAAATTTTAAAAGAAAGGATTTATATTATATTATTAATGAATTCAGTTGTTAAATTATATAGTGATAAAAATGGCGAAATTTCATCATTTTTAAAAAGTTTTTATCAAAATAATATAGATTTGCCAGATGATTTATTTTGGCAAAAAGAATATCAAAATCCTGTTGAAATAGCAGATATAATAGCTGCTCTTGTTGAAAATGAAGAAGATTATAAAATAAATATGTGGATTAGTTTAGATAAAGATTTATTTATTAATGTTACTCCAAATAATGCTGATAGCGTAATTCGCTATCTTTTTGAGCGTTATCCTTATTAATATTTTACATATATAGAGGATGTACCTCAAAATTGAAGTACATCCCCATAGTTTTTAACTTGCTTCATCATCACAGTCTTGAAATTGAGAATTATATAAATTAGCATAAAATCCGCCTTTTTCTAATAATTCTTGGTGATTTCCTTGTTCAATAATATCTCCATTATTCATAACTAATATTATATCTGCATTTTTTATTGTAGATAATCTGTGTGCAATAATAAAGCTTGTTCTTCCCTTCATTAAATTATCCATAGCTGCCTGTATTTGTCCTTCTGTTCTTGTGTCTATTGAGCTTGTTGCCTCGTCTAAAATTAGTATTTGAGGATTTGTTAATATAACTCTAGCTATAGTTAGTAATTGTTTTTGTCCTTGTGAAATATTGCTTGATTCTTCATCTATTACCATATCATACCCTTTTGGCAATGTTTGAATAAAATGATGCACGTGCGCAGCTTTTGCTGCTTCAATTACTTCTTCATCTGTTGCATCTGGTTTTCCATATTTAATATTTTCTTTAATGGTTCCGCCAAATAGCCAAGTGTCTTGTAATACCATTCCAAATACTTTTCTTAAATCTCCACGGTTAAATTCTTGTATATTATGGCCATCCACTAATATGGCTCCTTTGTTAACGTCATAAAACCTCATAAGTAATTTTACTATGGTAGTTTTTCCTGCACCTGTTGGTCCTACAATAGCTACTTTTTGACCGTCTTTAATTGTTTGATTAAAGTCTTTAATAATTATTTTGTCTTCGTTATATCCAAATGTTACATGGTCAAATGTAACATTTCCTTTTAACTCTTGTGTTGATAATGCATTTTCAATTTGCTGTACTTCTTCTGGTTCTTCTAAGAATTCAATAATTCTTTCAGAAGCAGCAATCATTGCTTGTAACATACTAGAAATCTGTGCAATTTCATTTATTGGTCTTGTGAATTGTTTGCTATATTGTATAAAAGACTGTATATTACCTACTGTAATTTTTCCTTGTATTGCTAAATATCCACCTAAAATTGCAATTCCTACATAGCCAATATTTCCTGCAAAGTTCATAATTGGATGCATTAAACCTGACATAAATTGAGCCTTCCAACCTGAATTATATAACTCTTCATTTAATTTTGAAAAAGCTTCTACTTCCTCTTCTTCTCTATTAAATACTTTTACTATTGTATGTCCACTATATATTTCTTCTACTTGACCATTTACGTGTCCTAGATAATCTTGTTGATTTTTAAAATATTTTTGTGATTTTTTTACAATAAATTTAACTAATACTACAGCAACAGGTATAATTGCAAGTGAAACTAAAGTCATAAGCCAACTAATAGATATCATCATTATTAATATGCCTATCATTGTACAAATAGCTGTAATTATTTGAGTAACACTTTGGTTCATATTTTGAGAAAATGTATCTATATCATTTGTAATTATTGATAAAACTTCTCCGTTAGTTTTTTTGTCAAAGTATTTCATAGGTAAACGATTAATTTTTTGAGCTATATCATTTCTTAATCTGTATGTAAGTTTTTGAGATACATCTGTCATTGTAAAGTTTTGAATTGCATTAAATATCATACTTACAGCGTATAAAATTATTAAAGTTAATAGAATACCAAATATCTTTTCAAAGTCAATTCCTGTTCCACCAGATATTTTACTTACTACACCATTAAATATTTCTGTTGTTGCATTTCCTAATATTTTTGGCCCTACTATAGTAAATATAGTGCTTCCTATAGCAAATATAATTACTATTAATAGTTTCCATTTATAGTCTTTTAAATATCTTTTAAATAATTTTTTTGTAGTTCCTTTAAAGTTTTTTGCTTTTTCTACTGTTTTTTGATTTTGTCCTGGTCTCATTCCTCCTATAGGAGGCTTTTTATCATTTTTCATTACTTTATTCCTTTCTTTTTAGCCTTCTAGTTCCTCCTTTGAAAGTTGTGAAAGAGCAATTTGCTTATACACCTCACAATTATTCATAAGTTCTTGATGTGTACCTTTTCCTACAATCTCTCCATCATCTAGTACAATAATTTGGTCTGCATTTAGAACAGTATTTATTCTTTGTGCAACAATAATTACTGTTTTATCCTGCGTTTTTTGTGCTAAAGCTGCTCTTAGTTTGCTATCTGTTTTATAGTCTAATGCTGAAAAACTATCATCAAATATAAATATCTCTGGATCTTTTGCTATTGCTCTAGCAATAGATAGACGTTGTTTTTGTCCACCAGATACATTGCTACCACCTTGTGCAATTTCAGAATTATATTTATCATTTTTAGCTTCAATAAATTCTGTAGCTTGTGCAATTTCAGCAGCTATTTTCATTTTATCATCTGGCATATTTTCATCACTATATTTTATATTGCTTTCTATTGTCCCTGAGAAAAGTACACCCTTTTGTGGCACAAATCCTATTACGTTTCTTAATTCCTTTTGCGTAACATCTTTAATATTTACGCCGTCAATCAATATTTCGCCTTCTGTTACATCATAAAAACGTGGAATTAAGTTTATAACTGTAGATTTTCCGCTTCCTGTACTTCCTATTATAGCTGTAGTTTTTCCCGGTTCTGCAGTAAAGCTAATATTGTTTAATAAAGCTTCATCGGCATCAGGATATTTAAATGATACATTCTTAAATTCTACTAATCCTTTTTTGTTTTTATCAAAATGTTTTGGGTCTGTTGGGTCTTTTATACTATTTTCTTTTTCTAAAACTTCGTTAATACGTTTTGCAGATATGCTAGCTCTTGGTAATACAATAGAAATCATTGAAATCATTAAAAATGCCATTACAATTTGCATTGTGTATTGTAAAAATGCCATAATATCGCCAACTTGTATTGCTCCTATATCTACATTTTTAGCACCTACCCAAATTGTAAGTAGAGATATAAGGTTCATAACCATCATTAAAGTAGGCATCATTAAGTTCATTGCATTATTAACAAACATAAATGTTTTCATTAAATTTTTATTTGCTTTTTCAAAACGTGCTTCTTCTTTTTTCTCTGTGTTAAATGCTCTAATTACTGGTATACCTGTTAACATTTCACGAGATACTAAATTTAGTTTATCAACAAGTTCTTGTAGCTTTTTAAACTTAGGCATAGCTACAATAAATAGCAATACTACTATTGCCAATACACTTGCAATAGCTACACCAATAATCCAAGCCATTGGATTTTTGTCTGCAGCCATAACTTTGAAAAATCCACCTATACCTATAATTGGGGCATATACTATTACTCTAAACATCATTGAAACTAAATTTTGAATTTGTTGTATGTCATTTGTACTACGAGTAATTAAGGATGCTGTTGAAAATTCTTTAAATTCACTAATAGAAAAACTTAATATTTTCTTAAATATTTTCTCTCTTAAAGTTTTACCTAACTTTGCTCCAACGCGAGAAGATAAAAACATTACGCTAATTCCGCTTATCATACTAATTGCAGCAACGCCTAACATTTTTAACCCTTCCCATAATATGTAACTGCTTTGATAGTTTTCTGCATCAAGTGTTGCCTCTGTTATTCCATTGTTTACTATTCTTGATATGTAATCTGGTAAAGCTAAATCTGCATTTGCTTGAATTATGAGTAGAATAACTATTACCAGTATTGCTAACCAAGATTGTTTCATATTTTTTAATATTTTAAGCATTTCTTTTTTCCTTCCCTTTTTATTTTATGTAAATTTCTTATTAAATTATATATCAATAAAAGACATTATGTTGTATATTATACAATAACATAATGCCTTTTGTTAACAGTTTTCACATAAATTTTACATTTCTATTTTTTTGTATTTATCATATATCTGAACCCAAGAATATACTCTTTCTAATTCTGGTACATCTACTCCTTGATTACAAATAGATGTATAGAGTAATGTTTTTATATTTTTTTCTAACATTTTGCGGCAATGTTCTATACTATCATCTATAAATAAGTCAATATTATTTTCTTGCGCAATAATAGATTTATCCTGTGCATTAATTATAAGTTTATCATAATTAATATTATTTTTTACTAGCCACTGTTTTGTATATTGTTCTACAGCATTAGAATTCTCTTCTACTTCGTATCTAGATGTAATAATTATAATTTTATTACCTTCTTTACGTAGCTTATCTAATGTTTCTACTACATATGGCTTAGGTTTTGCTTTTGTAAGCATATTAATAAAATATTTGCTCCAAAAATTATATGTTTGTTCATCGCTCCAATGTGAATATAATGTTTCTATATAGTTGTGATGTGCTATTTTTCCATATTCTTTTAGCTCGCCACTATTTCCTAATTCTTCAATATCAAATTTTTGTGAATCTGCAAATACAGATTCAAAAGAATCTGATATTGTATCATCTATATCTATTCCTATGTTCATATTTTCCTCCATCTTAGCTTATATAAGTTACTTTGCATTTTCTAGTTTTTCTTTTACTTCTTCTATACTCTCTTGTGGTGTTGAAGCTCCTGCCATTATTCCTATTATATCAAATTTAATTATTTCTTCTATTTGCTCTTTTGTTAATTCTTTGGCATCTTCTAGCATAATTACATTTTTACAATTATTGCAAGATATATCATATAATTTATTAGTATTTGAACTTTTTCTTCCACCTATTATAATCATATAGTCTACATTTTTTGACAGTTCTATTGTTTCTTGTTGTCTTGTTCTAGTAGCATCACAAATTGTATTTTTAACAATAATTTCTGCATTAACTTCATTTTGTATTGTATTAACAAATTTATTAAATTTTTCTAAATTAAATGTAGTCTGGGCTGCTATAAATATTTTTTCTATTTTTTTGCTGTTTATGTAATTTATAGCCTCTTTAAGTTGCTCTTCATCTTCTATAACTTGAGAATTATTTCCGCAAAAACTAGCTGTTCCTATTGTTTCAGCGTGTTTCTTTTCGCCTATAAGTAATATGTAACATCCATTTTGGGCATATTCTTCTGCCAATTTATGTATTACTAAAACATTAGAACAGGTTAAATCAACTAAGTTTATACCTAGGTCTTCAGCTTGTTTATATACTTGTTTTTCTACACCGTGTGCACGTATAATTACTGTTTTCCCCTGTGGTTTTTCAATTTCTGATAAATTATTTATAACTCTTAAACCTTTTTGATATAAATTTTTCATTATAACTGAATTATGTACTAAATCTCCCAAGCAATATGTAATTTCTCCATTACTATTTTCTATAGTTTGTTTTGCTTTTTCTACTGCTATTTTTATTCCTCCACAAAAACCAGCTTTTTTTCCTATTATAATTTTCATAAATTCCACTCCATTAATTTTATTCTGTTAATTATATTATCATAGTAAGTTGGAAATAACAAGATAATTTTTTGTATTTTTTAAAACTTTTGTTTGACTTTTTA
Organism: Clostridia bacterium; assembly: GCA_051891195.1. Lineage (GTDB taxonomy): Bacteria > Bacillota > Clostridia > TANB77 > CAG-508 > CAG-273. The sequence continues at coordinate 7,739 of JBJFEZ010000052.1, read as the reverse complement.
TTTTATAGGTGTTATACTATTTGTACGAACATATGTATCTTTTTTTGAAGGAGGATGACTATGGAAATAGATGAAAAACTAGAAATTTTGGCAGCTTCTGCTAAATATGATGCTTCTTGTAGTTCTTCAGGAAGTAATAGAAAAAATACTAATGGTGGAATTGGCAATAGTGATATTTCTGGCATTTGTCACAGTTGGGGAGCTGATGGTAGATGTATTTCGCTTTTAAAAATTTTAATGAGTAATTGCTGTATGTATGACTGTAAATATTGTATAAATCGTTGTACCAACTCTATAAAAAGAGCTACTTTTACTCCAAAAGAGGTGGCTGATTTAACTATTGGTTTTTATAAAAGAAATTATATAGAAGGTTTATTTTTAAGTTCTGCTGTTGTAAAATCTCCAGACTATACTATGGAACAAATGATACAGGCAATTTCTATTTTAAGAAATGAATATCACTTTAATCGGTTATATTCATGCCAAAACTATTCCTGGTAGTAGTCAAGAACTTATAGATAAGTTAGGTTTATTGGTTGACCGTATGAGTGTAAATATTGAGCTTCCTTCCCAAAATAGTTTAAAGTTACTAGCACCTGATAAATCTAAACAAAATATTATACAGCCAATGAACTATATTTCAAGCAAACTAAGTGCATCTGCACAAAAATTTTTACCTGCTAAAAAAAGCTGGACTTTTAATGCTTTGCCTAATAATATAATTAATAAAACTAAAGAAAAAAACTTTGTCCCTGCAGGTCAAACCACTCAAATGATAGTTGGTGCAACACCTGACACAGACTTACAAATTATAAAGCTTTCAGAAAGTTTATATAATAATTTTCATTTAAAAAGAGTATACTATTCTGCTTATGTTTCTGTAAATGAAGATTCTAATTTGCCTACTTTAGATAAGCCTCCTTTGTTAAGAGAAAACCGAATTTATCAGGCTGACTGGTTACTTCGCTTTTATGGTTTTAAAGCTGATGAATTATTAAATGAAAAAAATCCTAATTTTAATACTTTGTTAGACCCCAAATGTGAATGGGCTTTAAGAAACTTAAATATTTTTCCTTTAGAAATAAACAAAGCTGACTATTATACTTTGCTTAGAGTTCCTGGAATTGGAGTTATTTCTGCTAAAAGAATTATATCTGCAAGAAAGTATTGCAATTTGCAATTTGAGCATTTAAAAAAATTAGGTGTGGTATTAAAAAGAGCTAGATATTTTATCACTTGTAATGGCAAATATTATGATGCCATAAAAAATTTTAACCAAAGTTTTATTACAGAAAATTTGCTATCTTTAGAAAGAAAATCTCTACCTGTGCCTGCCTATTTGCAAACTTCTTTATTTGATAGCTTAGAGCCAACTGGTTTTGATAAAGTAAAGGCTCTTACTGGAAACTTTTAGTTTTTTAAGGAGAAATTTATGATACATTGGAATTTTTTAGATAACGAAGTTTATTTATATGATGGTACTTTTAATGGACTTCTTACTATTGCATTTGATTGCTATGTTAATAAATGTATTCCTAGTAAAATACAAACAGAATTAAATTATTTACCAAATTTATTGGAAAATGCTAAAATTGTTCCTACAGATGAGATAAAAGCTAAACGTATTTTTGATGGTATTTATAAAGTGGCTTCTTTTGAAGCTTTATATGACTGCTATAATGCCTTTTTATCTTGCAGTAATACAAAAGAAATGCCGATTTTAAAATATGTTTTAAATAGTTTTGAAGTTGGTCCAAATATTTGTAATATGTTATCAGCAGACTATGTTTTGGAGGTTACTAAATTACGTAAAAACGTTCTTGGTGAAGCTCATAGGTTAAAAGGTCTAGTTAGGCTTTGTGAAATTGGCAATAATTTGTGGTATTCTTCTATACATCCTGATAATAATGTAATTGAAAATATTGGGCAGTTTTTAATGAAAAGATTTTCTAACCAAAATTTAATTTTACACGACAAAAATAGAAATTTAGTATTTTTATACAATATACAAAATCCTAAAAATTATGAAATAGTAGATGTTCCTCCAAGCACTAGTTTCTCTAGCTTTTCTAAAGATGAACTTGATTTTCAGTCTTTATGGAAAACCTTTTTTAATACAATTTCTATTAAAGAAAGAACTAATACTAAATTGCAGATGCAATTTGTCCCTAAAAAATATAGAAAGGACTTAATTGAATTTAATTAAGTCCTAATCTTCTATATAAGCTATATATGGTAAGTTTCTATACTTTTCATTATAGTCTAATCCATAGCCTAGTACAAATTTATTTTCTATTTCAAATCCTACATAGTCTAATTTTATATTTTTTTCTCTTCTAGCCTTTTTATCTAAAAGCACACATATTTTTAGGGTTTTAGGATTTTTTCCTTTTAAATAATCATATAAATAGCTTAGTGTTATACCAGAATCTATAATATCTTCTATAATTATTACATCTTTGTTTTCTATATTTTCACTTATATCTAAAATAAAATTTACTTTTCCTGTTGTTTCAGTGTTATTTCCATAACTACTAACTCTCATAAAATCCATTACAACTACATTATTAGTAATTTTTTTAGATAAATCTATAGCAAAATATGCTGAACCTTTTAATATACATATTAAAATTATTTCTTCATTTTTATAATCATTAGATATTTGGTTTGCTAGTTCTTCTATTCTTTTGTTTAATTTATTTTCATCTATTAATACCTTTTGTTTCAACTTTTTCTTCTCCTTTTTCATATAATAATATCATAAAAGATAATTTTCTTCTATACTTTTTTATAAAATTTAAAAGTTTATATGTTGATATTACAACTTAATAATAACGTTCTGTAAGTTGTAGATTGACATATTGAAAAATTTATGTTATACTTTGTTAACTATAAAAAAAATTAATATTTTTTCATATAAAGTTAATACTATTAATAAGGAGGGAATTTTAATGACTGATAAGACTTTCGTTTTTGGGCACACTAATCCAGATACAGATTCAATAGCTTCTGCTATTTCTATGGCTAATTTGCAAACTCAAATTGGTAAAAATGCTCAAAGTTATCGTTTAGGAGATTTAAACAAAGAAACTAAATATGCATTAGATACTTTTAGTATTGAAGAACCAGAATTATTATCAAAATTAGATGATAATGCAAATGTTATTATGGTTGATAATAATGAATTTTCTCAAAGTGTATCAGGAATTGAAAATGCCCATCTTCAAATGGTTGTAGATCATCACAGATTAAACTTACGTACAGTAGAACCTGTTTACTGTATATCAGAGCCTGTTGGTTGTGCTTCAACTATTATGTATAAGCTGTATAAACAAGAAGATGTTAATATTACTCCAAAGATGGCTGGCATAATGTTAAGTGCTATTGTATCTGACACTTTAATGTTTCGCTCTCCAACTTGCACACCTCAAGATAGAATTACAGCTGAAAAACTTTCTAAAATTGCTGGTATAGATTTATATAATTATGGTTATAAATTACTAGAAGCTGGTACAAATATTAGTGATTGTACTGCAGACGAGATTATAAATATTGATTCTAAAGATTTTATGCATAATGAATTAAAAATATCTATATCTCAAGTAAATAGTTCAAATATAGATGAAGTTTTTAAAAGAAAATCAGAATTAGAGGCAGCTATTCAAAGAAAAATTGAAAAGGAAAATATAGATTTATTTATATTTTTAGTTACTGATATTTTAGAAGCAGATTCTAGAGTTATAGTTTTAGGAAATAGAGTAGATATATTTGAAAGAGCTTTTAATACTAAACTAATTTCAAATACTACTTTGTTAAAAGGTGTGGTTTCAAGAAAGAAACAAATTCTTCCTGCTATAATAGAAAGTATTAATCAAAAAATTCAATTTTAATATATTTTATGCTGAATTAAAATAACTTTAATTCAGCATTTTTTTATTTGCAATTTTTCTTGTTTTATTTTATAATATATTTAGACGTGCGGGTATAATTTAGTGGTAGAATGCCATGCTTCCGACCTGGTCGCGCGAGTTCGATTCTCGCTACCCGCTCCAAATGTGCGTTGTTAACGCAACACAGTAAATAGTGAATGGTGAATAGTTAATAGTGAATAGTTTTTGAAAAGGTGTAATGAGCACATTTGCAGTTCGGCAGAAAACTGAATGTGCTGTTATTTTCTTTTTATTTTATTAAATATTTCTTTTCAAAATCAGGTATTGTAATTGGCTTTGAAAAATAATATCCTTGTATAATATCACATTCAATTTTTTTTAGAAATTTTACTTGTTCTTTGGTTTGAATTCCCTCTGCGACTGTTTTTATTTTTAACTTTTTGCACATTTTAATAATTGTTTCTATAATAATCTGTGCTCTTTTATTATTCTCTAAATTTTCAAAAAATTCTTTGTCTATTTTTAGTATATCAATTTCAATATCTTTTAAAATATTAAAAGATGAATATCCTGTTCCAAAATCATCCATTGATACTATAAAGCCCAATTTTTTAACATCTTCTGCTGCTCCTTTTGCTAGTAATATGTCTTCTACTATTGTAGTTTCAGTCATTTCTAATTCTATTAAATTAGCATCTACATCATATTTACTTATAATTTCTTGCAATTCTTGAATATGATTTTTATTTTTTAGATGATGCCTAGATTCGTTAATAGAAATAGGAAGAAGTGGAAAATTTGATTTCCTCCACTTTTTTTGCAATTTGCAGACTTCTTCTAATACATACATATCTAATTTTGTAATAACTCCTGTTTTTTCATATTGAGGAATAAATTCATTTGGCATTATTATCTTTCCGTCTTTTAATTTTCTTACTAATGCCTCTGCTCCAACTATTTTCTCTGTTATTGTATCAAATTTAGGCTGTAAAAATATTATAAATTCATTATTTTTAATTGACTTTATTAATTCACTACTATTCATAATTTTTATTCTAAGTTTTGTTTTAACATCCATATTTTTGATGTGTAATTTTCAATAATGTCATCCATCATAGCTGATGTTTTGTGTTCTCCTTCTTCATCTGCTGCATTTTTTATATTTTTTACATCTTGTAGCAACTTAGTATAATCTTTTATTAATTCATTATATACTAATGTAGAATCTACTTTTTTGTTTTCTGCTTCTGTTATTTTTGTTGTATTTAAATAGTCTTTTAGTGTTCCTAATGGCTGTCCACCTAATGCCAAAATATGTTCTGCAATTTCATCTATTTGACTATTTACTTCTGTATAATATTCTTCTAATTTGGGATGTACAACAAAAAAGTCTTTTCCTTTTATATTCCAATGATAGTTTTGTAATTTACGATAAAAAACATTTAAGTCACTTAAAAAAGTATTTAAATTATTTAATATATTTTCCATAGATTTTCTCCTTTTCTATTTTTTTATATTATTTACTAATTTAAATATTTTATTCATATTATAAAAAATAAAATTATCTTGAAATTTTTTCCTTTTCAAGCATATCGTCTGGATGAACCAGTTATTATATTTATGTAAATTAGTTAGCTCTGCCTCTAACAAAATATTCAATAAATTTGCAAAATTTAGTAAAGTGTGTTAAAATATTTATGTAAATTTATTATTTTCCTATTTTGCAGGATGATATACAACAATTTTATAAAATAATTATTTTAGGGGGAAATGAAAAGGATGAAACTTTGGAAGATGTTTGTTAATGAGAAAACTGTAAAGTTTGGCTCTACAGAATGCACACCAAAAAAAGAAAAAAACTTTCGGATTGCAGATTATGATTTTTATATAGAGCAGGTTTATTCATTGGATGATCCTATAGTTAAACCTATAATCACCGCTGGTATTGAAATGTATCGTAAGATGGGTTTTAATCTAAAAGGTGAAACTCTACATATTGTTCGCGGATTCAAAGAAGTTACAGTATGGAATACCTGTAAAGCTTTTATAATCTATTTTGAAGATGGTTTAGTTAAAGTTCGTACTATGAACTCAAGTGCTTTTACCAGAGAGCAGTTTAATGCTATATTTGATTTTGTAGATGTACTTATCAAATATGACTGGTTCTTTTAAGTTCATTCTTAAAAAAGGGTTCACTTCATCAATGAGAACCCTTTTCTTTTTGTATAATTTTAGATGAGCCATATAATAGAACTCCTCTTTTTGAGATAGTATTGGATTTTTACATAATTTCAGCTTTTATTCTACATTGTCTTTTCCATTTTAACATATTCTTACTTAAAGGCAAACATAATGTTGAATTCATAAATTAATTCTCTCTCAATTAATTTTAATAGTTATAAATTGAATTTGCATTTAAGTTGTGTTATAATAATTTTGATATTAAAGTTTTTAAATAATAAGGAGATTTTAATGAAAATTGGTTTTTATGCAGGTAGTTTTGATCCATTTACAAATGGTCATTTACATGTAATTGAAAAATCTGCTATACTTTTTGATAAGGTTATAGTTGGTATTGGTGTTCATCCAAAAAAAGAGAGAAGATTTGATAAAGAATTAATGAAAAATGCTATTAATCAAGTATTAATTCGTAAAAATCTTAATAATGTTACTGTTATGTATTATGATAATCTTTCCGTAGATGTTGCTTTAGAATATGGTTCTACGTTTTTGGTTAGGGGTATTAGAAATGGTATGGATTATGAATATGAAGAAAATATGGCTTCTATAAATGAAGAAATTTCAGGTCTTGATACGGTTTATATTAGGGCTGGTAATTTGGGAAATATTAGTTCTAGTATGGTAATGGAATTGCTAAGAAGTAATAAAGATGTTACAAAATATTTACCTAAAGAGGTATTAGATTTAATAAAAGAACAAGAAGATTTTTAATAACCTTCTTGTTTTTTATTTGTTGATTTTCTAGTGTTTTTCACTTAGATTTAATTTGTGTTATTTATTTCTTCTATAATTTCTTTTCCTGTCATTTCACAAGGAATATTAATTCTTTTTATATAATCTTTATTAAAATCATTAAAATAATTCATTCCTATATCATACACTTGCATATCAATTCCGTTTATTTTTAGTCCCCACACTGTTTCTTTTGTATATGCTCCATATGGATAAGCAAATACTTTTAAGTCTTTATCTCCTAAATTTTTTTCTATAATTTTATAAGATTCTGCTACATCATCGCGAACTGCTCTAACAGGGAGTCTATTGTAAAATAAGTGTCTTTTACTATGACTAAAAATTTCTACAAGCCCACTGTTTTGCATTTCTAAGCATTGCTCCCATTCTAAATATTTTTTTCCGTCTATTTGTTTTCCTATTTTATCAGTAACTATAAAAATAGCTGCTTTTACATTATATTTTTTTAGTATAGGATAAATATATTCGTAGTTACTATAATACCCATCATCCATAGTAATTAAAATTGGTTTTGTTTGAAACTCTATTTTTCCATTATTTGCATTATTTAACTCTTGAAAAGACATAAATGTATATTCATTTTCTAACAAAGTTTTTATATTTTCCTCAAAGCTTTGTGGAGTGTTAATATAGTTAAAATTATCAGGATCTGTATTAGGAACTGTTTTTACAAAGTCATGATAGAGTAGTATTGGAATTTTAATATCAGCTTTCTGACTTTTTTGATGACTAGCAAAAATAAATATTGCTACTATTATAATTAAAATTGCTATAATAATTAGATGTTTTGTTTTCATTTTTATTTATCACCTTGTATAATATATTAAACATAAAATTTCATATATTATACTTATC
>JBJFEZ010000051.1:0-5823 GCA_051891195.1 Clostridia bacterium | reverse complement strand
TATTAACAAATACAAAGATATACAATATGCTATTTGACAAAACAGAATACGGAACCCAAAAGGCATACTGGCTAACTTCTCGCGGTGTCCTGGTTTTTTCTGCCCGTGCTTTCTTTGGCCCGGGAGCTGTTCGCTCGGGAGGTGGGTTGGTGCGTGCGGGTATTTGCGTCGACACCTTTGACTCTTTGAAGTGAACCCAAAATATTAGACAATTTTAGTAATCGGTTACACAGGAATGGGTTCTATATTGAACAGGGCTCATTCCATTTAATTTGCATTTTATTCTTTTATTATTATAATAATCTATATATTCAACAATATCTTTTTCTAATTCTTCAATGGTATTATAATTTTGCTTGTAAAATAATTCTGACTTTAATAGACCAAAGAAATTCTCAGCAAGTGAATTATCTAAACAATTACCTTTTCTAGACATACTTTGTCTAATACCTTTGGATTTTAATAGCTCTTGATATTCTTTCATTTGATATTGCCACCCTTGATCAGAATGTAATATTAAATTTGTATTATCAGATATTTTTTGAAATGCTTTGGATAACATATCAGTCACTTGTTTAAAAACAGGGTGCCTTGAAAGGTTGTAACTTACAACCTCCCCATTAAATAAATCAATTATAGGTGATAAATATAATTTTATTCCATTAACTTTAAATTCTGTTATATCAGTAACCCATTTTTGATTTGGTGCTTCAGCATAAAAATCACGATTTAATAAGTTATCACAAATTTTCCCAATAGTACCTTTATATGAACGATATTTATGAACTCTAACAAAACATTGTAGACCAATAACTTTCATAAGTTTTAAAACAGTTTTATGATTTATAATATAACCTCTATTTTTAAGTTCAAGAGTTATTCTTCTATATCCATATCTACCTTTATTTTCATTATAAATCATTTTGATTATTTCTTTAATTTCTTCATATTTATCTGGTTTATTTAGTTTATTTAAATAATAATAAAAAGTGCTTCTGGAAATACCAGACAGTTTAAGTAAAGCCGAAAACTTAAATTCATGCCTTAGTTCATTAATGGCAATTACTTTTTCACATTGTTCGGCTTTGTTCTTATATGAACTAAGGCTTGTAATTTTTTTAAGTAAGCATTTTCCATTCTAAGTTTTTCAACTTCTTCAATTAATTCATCTTTAGATTTAGATTTTACATCTTTATGTTGTTTTCTTTTAAGGTAACTCTTCATATAATTTCCTTTCAGAAGGGCTTCACGACCTTCTAAATTATAAATTAGATTCCATTCTTTAATCATATCAGTAGAGGGGATTAAAAAAATTAAACAAGTCTTCTTTAACGAACATTTATGTTTATGCATATATTCTATAACATCAACTTTAAATTTTCCAGTATATTTACGATTTTCTTTTTGTTTCTTTAATCCTGAATCACCAAAGTTTTTATATTTTTCAAGCCACATTCTAATAGATTCTCTATTAACATTAAATTTTTTTTGAGCATGATAGAGAGAAGAATCAACTTCTAAAACATATTTAATTACTTCTTTTTTAAATTCATAACTATACATTAAATACCTCCTAATTTCCATTTTTTAGTGTCTAAGATTTGGGGTTCAGAACACTTTCGGCGAATCTCGCGGTGGCAATTTGGCGGTGCGCCCCGTAGTTTGTCTAGACCCTGCAGTCACAGTTGACCAAATACAAAAAATAGCAGACCAACCAGATTCTTGGGAATAATGTCGCTTTAGGGACGTTTGTTAAAACGACAGTTTGCGATATTATGTAAAGTATGATATAATAAAGTATATAAGGGCATAGCCCTAATAAATAAAAAAAGGGGTACAAGGAAATGTACAACGTAGAAAAAAAATTCTTGGAAAATTGGAAAGGAAAGAAGGTAAGAGTATACATCAATAACGGTTATCAACTTACCGGAATCTTGGAAGAGTATGATGAAACAACAATTGTAATTGTGACTCAAAAAGAAAAAACTATGAACTCTATGAGCAGTGTACCCAAGTTGTTCTACAAGCACAATATTTCAACAATTGAATTAGCATAACCCCAAAAAAATCCTGTATAGAAATCTATACAGGATTAAAAAATGTTTTAAGAAAAATTGGATTCATATAATTAACCTATATATATTGAATTTTTTAGCTTAATGTAGTATAATTAGATAGTAGCAAATTGGATAGTCGCGTATAGCAAGGTTGAAAAACAGCGTACGAGGAAAGTCCGGGCTCCATAGAGTAATGATGCTGGATAACGTCCAGTGAGAGAAATCTTAAGGAAAGTGCAACAGAAAATAACCGCCTAACTCAGGTTGGGTAAGGATGAAAAGGCAGGGTAAGAGCCTACCGCTAATATGGTGACATATTAGGCAGTGTAAACCCCATCTGGAGCAACACCTAAACAGAAGGCTAAGACTACTCGTCATCTTCTAATTTGGTGGCAAGAGACTTACAGCAATGTAAGTAGTAGATAAATGACTATCCCAGACAGAACCCGGCTTATAGATTTACTACTATAAACGAAAAAAGATAGGAAAAACACCTATCTTTTTTCATTTATACAACAGTTTTTCAATATCATTAGGAATAGTAGCTGTAAATTCAAGCTTTTCTTTTGAAATGGGGTGAATAAACTCTACTTTATATGCGTGTAGAGCTTGCCTATTTATAAAAGGAGAAGAATTGCCATAAAGTGTATCTCCTAATAATGGATGACAAATATGTGAAAAATGTACACGAATTTGATGAGTTCTACCAGTTTCTAAAATACATTCCACAACATCAAATGTAGAAGAACTGTTTAAAACTGTATAATGAGTAATTGCAGTATCTCCATTTTCTGATATTTGGCGCTCAATAATACTATCTCGTTTTCTAGATATAGGGGCATTAATTACGCCACTTTTTTTATCTAGATGTCCTTCAACAACAGCAATGTATTTTTTTACAAAATTATTAGACTTCATTTGCTTTACTAAACATTCTTGAATATATTCATTTTTAGCAAATATAACAATTCCAGAAGTATCTTTATCTATACGGTTAACTGGTCTAATTTTCTTTTTTAGATTAATTTTGTTAAAATAAAATTTAACACCATTAGATAAGCTATCTGTATAATGTTCCATAGAAGGATGTACAGGAATTCCTGCAGGTTTATTAATTATTAAAAAGGCTTCATCTTCATATATAATATTAAGTTGCATTTGGGTAGCAACAATATTAGAATTATCTTCTTCATCATCTAAATAACATTCAATAATATCATTTGGTTTAATAGAATGTGTTATATAAGTAAATTTACCATTTAAATAAATTTTTTGTAATTTTTTTAATTTTAACAAAAGTCTATCAGACATATTAAATTCTGCCTTCAAGACTTCTTTTAATGTTTTATATTCACTTAAATTTGTAACAATATATTTTAAAAGCATACAAATTACTTCTTTCTAGATTCTATTAAATAAGTAGCCTCTAAATCTGCTTCGTGTAAAGCTAAGGCTAAAGGATATTTTTCAAAAACAATGCTTAAAGTATTATATAATTCTTTAGGTTCTGAAAATCCCATATGCCAACGAATGCAATACATTTCTTCTAAAGTTAAATCTATAAATTTAGTAATCATCATTACAGATTTTTCACCGTGACCATATGGAATAGTATCATTAACAGTATAATATGGCTCTTTTACCCAAACTCCGTATTCATTCTTTTTATTACGATAATCTACAGTATAATAATTAGCCTTACAAAAATCGTGAAGTAGAGTAATTAATATTATGGTTTCTTCAGATACGTTAATAATATCGCTATATGGCTTTTGTGCTAGTTTATTTTTTAATAAATGATAAACATTTAAACTATGCTCTAATAATCCTCCTTCATAATTTCCGTGAAATCTAGTGCTAGCAGGAGCTTTAAAAAAGTCAGTTTTTTCTAAATATGAAATTAACTTGTCCATACCGTCTCTTTGAACAGATTGCAACAATAATAAAAATTCTTCTTTCATTATATATTCCCCCTAAAATTTAAATGGTGCGAATAGTGGGACTTGAACCCACACGCTAATTTAGCACACGCCCCTCAAACGTGCCTGTCTGCCAGTTCCAGCATATTCGCATAAGTAATATAATTATTATACCTGATAAAATAAAAAAGTCAATTAAATAACAGATAATGTTAAAAATTATAATTCTTATAACATTAGTAATATAATACTTTTTTATCGCTCCAACCCCCAACTGCGAAGAAACCGCAATCGGATTGCTATCACAAAAATAAGTTGCTATCCGTGCAATCCTTCAGCGGTTTCTACCTTGTCGGTCCCCACGAAACCACGCTCTAAAAAAGTATTATATTACTAATGCAAAAATTGCTAAGATTTTTTTATATTATCATCTTTTTATTGTAAAGTATAATTATATCAATTAAAAAATTATATTGACTAAAACAAAGTTGTACGTTTATAATATACTAGAAGAGAATAGAAAGGATGATGCAAATGAAAATATTAACAGTAGGAGATATAGTAGGAGAAAATGGATTAGATAAATTAAAACAAATATTACCAAAGTTAAGAGAAGAAAAACAAATAGATTTTGTGGTAGTAAATGCAGAAAATGTTGCAGGTGGTATGGGCATTACTTTAAAAAATTGGAATGAATTATTAAAATTAAATATAGATGCTTTTACAATGGGAAACCATACTTGGGCTAAAAAGGATATTTTTCAATTTATAGACCATCCTAAATTAATAAGACCAGCAAATTATTCTAAGGGAGTTGCAGGAAAGGGTTATGGCATATATAAATGTAAAAATAAAAATATAGCAGTAATAAATTTAATAGGAAGAACAGAAATGAGTGTATTATCTGAAAATCCTTTTACTGTAGTAGAAGAGCTAATAAATAAAGTATCTAAAGAAGCGGATTTAATAATTATAGACTTTCACGCTGAAGCAACAGCAGAAAAAATAGCTATGAAACATTTTGTAGATGGAAAAGTTAATATATTAGTTGGAACACACACTCATATACAAACTGCAGATGAAGAAATAACTGAAAAAGGAATGGGATATGTTACAGACTTAGGAATGACAGGTCCAATAAACTCTGTTATAGGAATGGGAATAGAAGAATCTGTAAAAAGATTTGTAACTTCACTTCCAGAAAGATACAAATTGGCTGAAGGAGAATGTATATTTTGTGGTTGTGTATTTGAAATAAATGACGAAACCTGTAGAGTAGTGAATATTGAAAGAATAAACATAAAATAAATGACAAAAAATGTAAAAAAAGATAGATAAAAATTTCCACTTTTTTCCAAAAAATACTAGACAAATTTTAAAAAATGTAATATAAATATAATTGTTCGCGAAACAAAAAAATTAAAAAATATAGGAGGCAAAAATGGAAGTTTTAAAAATCTCATCAAAGTCAAATCCAAACTCGGTTGCAGGAGCAATAGCAGGGTTGGTAAAGGAATCAAGCAAAGCAGAAATGCAAGCAATTGGAGCAGGAGCATTAAATCAAGCAGTAAAGGCTATTGCAATAGCTAGAGGATTTGTAGCACCAGCAGGGGTAGACCTAGTTTGTATACCTGCATTTGCAGAGGTAGAAGTTGAAGGGGAAGACAGAACAGGTATTAAGTTAATTGTTGAATCAAGAAAATAATTTTAAAATTAATATATAGGGGGCACAGAAATATAGAAATATATTTTTGTGCTTTTTGCATTTAATTATTGAAAAAGATAAAAATATATTATAAAATTAAACAAGCTAAAAAATAGGAGTGTCCACAATGAAAATAAATTAA